>JBAWHH010000088.1:0-11201 GCA_049593715.1 Rhodocyclaceae bacterium | reverse complement strand
GGTCGTGATCGTGGCGTGCATGCGCAAGCTACTCACGATCATGAACGCCGTGATCAAAAATAACGCCCCTTGGAACCCGAAAATCGCTTGACGCCAGACACGGTTGCTCTCCCGTGGGGGGCAAGCCGCCGCGTCTGGCGAACCTTGGGATCCGGCTCAGCCCGAGAATGCCTGAATGCCAGTCTGGGCTCGCCCCAGGATGAGGGCGTGGATGTCGTGGGTGCCTTCGTAGGTATTGACGACTTCCAGGTTTACCAGATGGCGAATGACGCCGAATTCGTCGGAAATGCCGTTACCGCCCAGCATGTCGCGGGCCATGCGGGCGATGTCCAGGGCTTTGCCGCAGGAGTTGCGCTTCATGATGGAGGTGATCTCCGGCGCGGCTTTGCCTTCGTCCTTGAGCCGACCCAGGCGCAGGCAGCCCTGCAGGCCAAGGGTGATTTCGGTCTGCATGTCGGCGAGTTTCTTCTGGATGAGCTGGTTGGCGGCCAGCGGGCGGCCGAACTGCTTGCGGTCCAGCACGTACTGCCGGGCGCGGTGCCAGCAGTCCTCCGCCGCCCCCAACGTGCCCCAGGCGATGCCGTAGCGCGCTGAATTCAGACAGGTGAAGGGGCCTTTGAGCCCGGAGACATCCGGGAACTCGTTTTCCTCTGGCACAAACACCTCGTCCATGACGATTTCGCCGGTGATGGAGGACCGCAGGCCCACTTTGCCGTGGATACCGGGGGCGGACAAGCCTTTCATGCCTTTCTCCAGGATGTAGCCGCGGATTTTTCCTTCGTCGTTCTTCGCCCAGACGATGAACACGTGGGCGATGGGGCTGTTGGTGATCCACATCTTCGCGCCGGACAGGCTGAAGCCGCCCGGCACCTTGCGGGCGCGGGTGATCATGGAACCGGGGTCGGAGCCGTGGTTGGGCTCGGTGAGGCCGAAGCAGCCGATCCATTCACCTGTGGCGAGTTTGGGCAGGTATTTCTGCTTCTGCGCTTCGGTGCCGAATTCGTGGATGGGCACCATGACCAGCGAGCTTTGCACGCTCATCATGGAGCGGTAGCCGGAATCGATGCGCTCCACCTCCCGGGCGATCAGGCCATAGCTCACGTAGTTGAGCCCGGCACCACCGAACTGGGAGGGGATGGTGGGGCCGAGCAGGCCCATTTCGCCCATCTCGCGGAAGATGGCCGGATCGGTGCGCTCTTCGCGGAACGCCTGCTGGATGCGCGGCGCGAGCTGGCCCTGGCAATAGTCGCGGCTGGCGTCACGCAGCATGCGTTCGTCTTCGTCAAGCTGCTCTTCCAGCAGCAGCGGATCGTCCCATTTGAATGCGCTCATGCTTCTCCCTCCTCTGGTGTCGTGTTGTGCGCCGGCCGTTTGGCGCGTGCGCGTTGGTCTTCCCGGCGGCGCCTCCCGTCCTGGGAGGTCGCCCATGCTCCTGCTGCCATCCGCCGCTTACCGGGCGACGGGCGGCGTGGTCATTTCACGTACTTGCGGAATTCGGGTTTGCGCTTCTCACGGAAGGCCTTGCCGCCTTCGGCGGATTCCTCGGTCTGGTAGAAGAGCTTCACCCCCTGCATCGCCAGGGCAGACATGCCGCGCAGCATTTCGGTGTCGACGTTGAAGGAGCGTTTGGCCAGCGCAATGGCCGTGGGGCTCTTGTCGAGGATCTCGTCGCACCACTTGCGCACTTCGGCGTCAAGGTGATCGTGGGGGACGACAGCGTTTACCAGTCCCATCTGCAGCGCTTCCTGGGCGGTGTAGCGGCGGCAGAGGTACCAGATTTCCCGCGCTTTCTTTTCGCCCACCACACGCGCCAGCAGGGCGGTGCCGAAACCGGGGTCCACCGAGCCGACTTTCGGCCCTACCTGTCCGAACTGAGCCTGTTCGGAGGCAATCGCCAGGTCGCACAGGGTGACCAGCACGTTGCCGCCGCCGATGGCGTAGCCGTTGACGCGGGCGATGACCGGCTTCGAGACGTCGCGGATGACGCTCTGCAGTTCTTCCAGCGGCAAGCCGATGGTGCCGCGGCCGTCGTAGCCGCCGTCATGGGAACTTTGGTCGCCGCCGGTGCAGAACGCCTTGTCGCCGGTGCCGGTGAGGACGATGACGCCAACGCCGCGATCGGCATCCGCGTCTTTGAAGGCGTGGATCATCTCCTCGCAGGTCTGCGCGCGGAAAGCGTTGTAGACCGCCGGGCGGTTGATCGTGATGGTGGCGATGCCGTCGGTTCTGGTGAAAAGGATGTCCTGGTAGTCCACGCTGGTCTCCCTCGATTGCTGATGTCTATTGTCTCGTCGCGGCGTAGGCACGCCGCCAAGCTTTCGCGCGGGCAGCCCCTCGACGGGAAATGGTAAAGCCACCAAAGGGTTTCGATCCGGATGGGGCCGGCACGCAAACGCCCTTGGCCCGCCCATTGCTGTGGGGCCATGCTTTGCGCTTCAATAGCGGCCGCCTCGAACCCACCCGGCTGCCGCCATGAAAGACCTCTCTACCGAAAAGAATGCCGCCGTCGACGAAATCAACAACCGGCTTTTCTTCCGTTTCCTGCAGGCCGCCAATACGCTGCACACCAAAGGTACCCAGGCGCTGGACGAGCGGGGCGTCACCACCCAGCAGTGGTCCGTGCTGGGTGCGTTGTCCCGCCCCCAGGTTTCCGCCGGCATGAGCGTGGGCGAACTGTCCCGCTACCTGCTGGTCAGCCGGCAGAACCTCACCGGTGTACTCGGGCGTCTGGAGCGGGATGGCATCGTCGAACGTACGCCCGGCGAGGAAGACCGCCGCTCGCGCAAGGTGCGGCTCACGCCCAAAGGGGCAGAGCTTTGGCAGGCGATGGGTGATCCAATCCGGGCGTTCTACAACCAGGCGCTGCGCGGTTTTTCCTTCGACGACCGGTTGGCGTTCATCCACTACATCAGCCTGCTGCAGCGGAACATGTCGCGGATCTGAGCCCGCCGTTACCCTGCCCGCTGGCGGCCCCTCGTCGCCCGTGGCGCGGCCAGAATTCATCCCTCAGTCTCCCCCAAGTGGTGTCGGAATTATAGGTATCTGTGCGGGAATGAATCAATAGCTTGTTATAAAAGTGGGGTGAGTAGGGCGTCTTGGCGAGTTTGCCCGAGGAGGCGGTTTCTTCAGAAGACCATTTAAGGACTGGCTAAACTCCAATTTTCCGCCATTTATCCCCAGGAGTCCGTACATCGATATATGGCAAGAAATTGACAGATACCGGTACCCTTGGTAAGTTGGGCCGGAAATCGGCTGATCGCCGCCGCCTGGCCCAACCTCTGCGCACACCATGACCAAGGTCTATTCCCTCGACGGCATCACCCCAGTGGTCCATCCGACCGCTTACGTCCACCCCAGCGCGGTGCTGATCGGCGACGTGATCGTCGGCCCAGGTTGTTACATCGGGCCCTCGGCCAGCCTGCGGGGCGACTTTGGCCGCTTGATCGTCGAAGAAGGCGCGAATATCCAGGACTGCTGCGTCATGCACGGTTTCCCCGACACCGACACGGTGGTCGGGCCGAACGGCCATATCGGCCATGGCGCGGTGATCCACTGTTGCCAGATCGGCCGCAATGCGATGGTCGGTATGAACGCGGTGGTGATGGACCGCGCCGTCATCGGTGAATCGGCGGTGGTGGCCGCCTGTGCGTTCATTCGGGCGGGGATGGAAGTGCCGCCCCGTTCGCTGGCGGCGGGTGTGCCGGCAAAAATTCTGCGGGAACTGACCGAGTTGGAACTCGCCGCAAAAGCGGACGGAACCGCGCTCTATCAAGATCTGGCGCGGCGCTCCCTCGCCACCATGCGCGAAACGGTCGCTCTCACCGCTGCCGACGAAAACCGGCCGCGCATGCGCGTGGCCCATCTAAAGCCCTGGGTGGATCTGAAGAAAGCCAGCAGCGACAGCCAGTAGTTCGCTTGGGCGGGCTGCTCAAACCAGGTCTGGTCCGACCACTGCCCGCAGAAACGCCCCGTTGTCGGCGGCGCTTCCCGCCAGCCACCAGATCGCCCCCTTTTTCACTGTCCATTCGGCCTGGGCGCCACAGAGCAGCAGGGCGGCGGTTTCGCCCAGGGTCGGTTGGTGGCCGACCACCAGAACGGTTCCGTCGCCCACCGGCCAGCCGGTGGTGAGGAGCAGATCGCGCACCGATCCGGCAGTTCCCAACTTTGCGCTCGTCTCGAAGGGCATGTCCAGGGCCGCGGCCGTCTGCTGGCAGCGCACGGCGGGGCTGGCCAGAATGCGAACGTGCGCGGGCAGGCGCTTGGCCAGCCATTTCGCCATGGCGTGGGCCTGCTTTTTGCCGCGATGCGTCAGGCGCCGCCCGTTGTCCGGCGCGCCGTCTTCCGCTTCCGCATGCCGCCAGAGGATCAGATCCATGCCGCTCTCCTTGGGAACCAAGCGCCGATTGAAATGAGCATTCCTATTTATCCCACACGAAACGGTGTTTGGCTACGGCAGCCATGTCCCGTGGAAGGCGTGCCATCAGATCCTGATAGCGCGGACCATACCAGCCGCCAACCATTGCCACCGCCTGGTGCAGGGCGTCGTGCTCGTTGGCGCACAGCGCCAGACGGGGGCCCGCGTTGGCGATGTCGTTGATGGCGCCCAAGTCATCCTGCAGCCGCGTCAGTTCTTTTACGTCGCGCCGTACCGCCCGCTGCGGGTAAATCGGCGCGAAAAACTCCAGCGCGTAGCGCAGGCGCTTGATGGCGATACGCAGACGGTGCAGGGCGCCAATATCCAGGCTGCGCGCTTTCTTGGCCGCCTTCTTGACGCGGCGGTGCAGGGACACCAGCCGTTCCTGGGCGAATGCGGCGAGCGTGGGCATTTCCTGCGTCGTCGCTTCCGGAGGCGGGCGCAGGATTGCGGCGAGCAGGTCGATCATCAGGCAGCCGTAGTCAACGCCGTTCAACTCGGTGACGGTGTGCTGCCGGGCCGAGTCGCGATGGGCTGCCGCGGCGGCAATCAGGTGGTCCAGGCGCTCATCATCCGGAAACGCCGTGGCGACGGGGTGCATCAGTTCGCTGATCAGCACATCCCAATCCCGCGCTTCCCCCAGCGTGCCGGCGAGTTCGCCAAGGCGCGGCGACAAGTCTTCCGGCAAGGCGCCGCCCACCACCGGTGCGAACAGGCGCATGGCGGAGCGCAGCCGGCGGATGCCCACCCGCATCTGATGGATGAACTCCGGGTCGGGGCTGGTGATCACGCCTGCCTCGTTGGCCTGGATGTGCTGGATGCAGGCCAGTGCAATGGCTTTGAATCCTTCCAGGGCCGAGTGTTGCGCCACCAGGGGTGACGAGTTCGATTTGTGTGGCCGCAACCCGGCACCGGCAAACAGGTGGTAACCGCGTTCGGCCTTGGATGCTGCCTCGGGCCGCAGTGGCAGCCGTGACGCCAGGGACCGCGCAAGGGCGACGAGGTCTTCGACCCCGCCTTGCTCCAGTTCCAGTTCGATTTCGCCAATCGGCTCGTGATCGGCGCCGACTTCGATCTCGCCGCGATCGAACATCACCAGGACGACCGCTGCGTTTTCGCCCACAACGCGCCACGTCTGGCGCTGGAACGTGGTGGTGAAGACCGGTTTCAACTGCCGCTGCAGCTTGTCGCGGCCCAGCCACTGGCGCAACTTGTCGTCGTCGATGGGACGAAAGTCGAACGCCTCGCCGTGATAGGGATACTCCCATTCCGGCCGATGGCTCAGGCCGCCGCTGGCGGTGCCCGCACATTTCACGGTCTGCAGCCATTTACCGCCCTGTTTCCGCAGGCGCAGGGCGACTCCCCGCTCTCGGAGATCGAGATCGGGGGTGTCATAGTAGATGTTGATGAGTTTGCGGGTCGCCAGCTTTTCCGCCGCCGCGAGTTGGGGATGCCGCGCGACCGCGCGCCAGGCGTGGGCCGGGATGGCCAGCTTGAGTTCGATTTCTTGGGGCATATTGGGGCCGATCGTACCTCCGCCGCAGGACGTGTCGGCACTGCGGCCGGAACGTGCGGCGGCCGGAGATCGGCAGCTTGGTTCGATATGGCTGCGCAGTCTAGCGTTTTTGATTGGGCGCTTCTACCGCGCCCCGCGCGCTCTCGCGCCTGTGGGGGCGGCGCTGGCCTCGACCCTGGTTTGGGCCGTATTTTCTCGGCGGCGCGGATCTACACTCACGGGTTGTGCCATTCGACAGCAAAGGATTTCTCGATGAATGTGGGTTTTGTCGGTCTGGGCATCATGGGACGACCCATGGCGCTGAATCTGCTGCGCGGCGGCCACGCCCTGCACGTATGGGCGCGCCGTCCGGAATCCGTGGCGCCGCTCATCGAAGCGGGCGCCAGCGGCCACGGCAGCGCCGCCGAAGTCGCCCGCGCCAGTGAGGTAGTGTTCAGTGCGGTTGCCGACGCGCCCGACGTGGAACAGGTCGCGCTGGGGCAGCAGGGCGTTGCCCAAGGCGCCCACGAGGGATTGGTGTTCGTGGATATGAGCACCATCGCCCCCGCCGCCGCCCGGTCCATTGCGACACGCTTGGCCGACAAGGGCGTTGCCATGCTCGATGCGCCCGTTTCCGGCGGCGAAGCGGGGGCCGTCGCCGTTACCTTGTCCATCATGGTGGGGGGCAATCAGGACGTATTTGAGCGTGTGCAGCCCTTGTTCGCCTGCATGGGCAAGGCGATCACACTGGTCGGCGCCAGCGGGGCGGGGCAAGTCGCAAAGGCCTGCAACCAGATCGTGACCGGCATGGCCGTGGCGGCCGTGGCCGAGGCTTTCAACTTCGCGCACAAGGCGGGCGTCGATGCCGCCAAGGTGCGGGAGGCGTTGCTGGGCGGGTTCGCCTACAGCCGCATTCTGGAACACCACGGCCGGCGCATGCTCGAACGCGACTTCAATCCCGGTTTCAAGGCCTGGATGCATCAGAAGGATTTGCGCATCGTCATGGAGTCCGCACATCAACTCGGTCTGGCGCTGCCCGGTGCGGCGGCTACGGCCCAAATGTTCAATGCCATGGTGGGCAGCGGCCTGGGCGAGGAGGATTCGATTGCAATGCTGAAGTTGCTGGAGAACATGAGCGGCGGGGGTGCCGCGTCATGAGATTGGGGCTGATCGGACTAGGTGCCATGGGCCGCCCCATGGGGCTGCGGCTGCTCGGAGCGGGCCACAGCCTGGCGGTGTTTGCGCGCCGGGCCGAAGCGGCGGAGGCCCTTGTGGCGGCCGGGGCGAGCCTCCGCGGCAGCCCGGCGGAAGTCGCGGCAGCGAGCGAAATCGTCTTTACCATCGTCACGGCGGATGCAGACGTTACCGAAATCGCCCTCGGCGAGCGGGGGCTCGTCGCCGGCGCAGCGCCGGGCACGGTTGTCGTGGACATGAGCACGGTGGCGCCGGGCACGGCACGGTCCATCGCGGCCCGGCTGGCGGAAGGCGGCATCGATTTTCTGGATGCCCCCGTATCCGGCGGTGTGCCGGCCGCCCGCGACGGTACGCTGGCGATCATGGTAGGTGGGGAGCTTGCGGTGCTGGAACTGATCCGGCCGGTGCTGGAGGTGTTGGGGTCGCGCATTGTGCACGTCGGGCCGAACGGCGCTGGGCAGGTCGCCAAAGCCTGCAACCAGATGATCATGGTGGCCGCCATCGAAGCCTGTGCCGAGGCTTTGGCCTTCGCTGCGGCCAGCGGGGTGGATCCGGCGCGGGTCCGCACCGCTTTGCAGGGCGGCTCGGCGGGCAGCCGCGTGCTCGACGTGATGGGGGAGCGAATGGTGAAGGGCGACTACGCCGATGGCGTCGAGGCGCGCCTGCACCACAAGGATTTCGGCATCCTCATGGCGGAAGCGGTGCGCCTGGGAGTGCCCCTTCCCATCGCCGGGCAGGTGGCGCAGCGGCTCAACGCCGTGATGGGGCAGGGGTGGGGAAAACGGGATACTGCTTGCTTGTTGCGACTGAATGCGCTGGCCGGGGGAGGGCAATCAAGGTGAGGATTGGATCGATGGAACTCGGTGGGTTTGCGCGCTTGTTCAGCGTGGGAGCCGCGTCGCTACTGGTTGCCGTTGTTGTCGCCTGTGGGACGATGCGGCTGCAGGCGCCCAAGGTCAGCCTGGCGGATTTCCAACTGCTGGGAGGAAACCTGGTGGAGCAGCGTTTTGCCCTGAAACTGCGGGTGCAAAACCCCAACGACCGGGAAATCGCCATCCAGGGACTCAGTTTCGACATCGACCTGAGCGGCAAGCCTTTCGCCCATGGCGTGGGTGACAAGGCAACCATCGTGCCGCGGTTCGGCGAGGGGATCGTCGAAGTGGAGGCGGTGAGCAATCTCGGCAGCTTGGTGCGGCAGATCGGCGAAATGGCCAAGGCCGGGCGGGATGGTCTGCCTTACCGCGTCAAGGGCAGCGTTCTGGCTGACGGTTTCGGCAGCGTGCCCTTCGATTCCCGTGGCGAATGGAAACTGCCACAGAAATTGCGCCCTCGCGCCGCGCCCGAGGGCAATTGACGGACCGGAGACGGGCCAATCAGGTGGGCGGAGCGCTGTCGGCGTGGGTTTCCCGCAGGTTGCGCAGGAGTGCCTTGAGCAGATCTTCGCGCGAGAACGGTTTGACGACGTAATCGTCCATTCCGGCCGCCAGGCATCGCTTCCGTTCCCCCTGAAGGGCGTGGGCCGTGAGGGCCACGATGGGCGTCGGATCCTGGCCGATGCCCTGTTCGCGGCGGCGCAGGATGCCGGTCGCTTCGTAGCCGTCCATCTGCGGCAACTGGCAGTCCATGAGGATGAGGTCGTAGCGGGCGTTTTCGGCATGGATCAGGGCGTCTTCCGCGGAGGCGACCCAGTCCACGCTCAGTCCGAAGCCGGACAACATGTAGCGCGCCACTTCCGCGCTGATGTTGTTGTCCTCGACCAGGAGGATCCGCCCGCGCAGGCCGCCCCGGGGCAGCGTCGCCGCTGTCGGTGGCGGCATGGCCGGCGCGGCGGTTTCCGGCAGCGCGATGCTGAACCAGAATGTGGAACCGCCGCCGAGGGCGCTGTCGCAGCCGATGTCGCCACCCATCGCCGACACCAGTTGGCGCGAAATCGTCAGGCCAAGACCGCTGCCGGCGTAACGCCGTGCTGCCGAATTGTCCCCCTGCTGGAACGATTCAAAGATCTGGGTCAGATCGGCGTGGGGGATGCCGATCCCCGTGTCGATGATGTCGAAACGCAGATTGGCCTTGCGGCCCGGTTCATTGAGGCGCACGGCAAGCCGTACGCTGCCGCTTTCGGTGAACTTGAGCGCATTGCCCAGCAGGTTGTTCAACACCTGCCGCAGGCGGGCGGAATCTCCCAGCACCCAGCGCGGCAGGTCTGGCGCCAAGTCCAGTATGGGTTCGAGGGCTTTCTCGCGCATGCGCGTTTCGAACAATTCCCACACATCCACGATCGTCTGGCGCAGATCGAGGGGTTCGCTGACGAAAGATAGCTTGCCGGCCTCGATTTTCGAGACGTCGAGAATGTCGTTCAGCAACCCGAGCAGATGTTCGCCGGAGTGCTGGACCACGCGCAGCTTGTGGCGCTGATCCTCGTTCAGGGGGGTGTCATCCAGCAATTGAGCCATTCCCAGCACGCCGATCAAAGGCGTGCGGATTTCGTGGCTCATGTTGGCCAGGAATTCCCCTTTGGCTTTGCTGGCTTCTTCCGCATTGTGCTGGGCGATTTCCCGCTCGACCGCAATGCGGGCATTGCGGAAGCGCAGGCGCAGCAATTCCTGCGTGCTGCGCAGGTTGCGCCAGGCATTGGCCAGCACCACCAGAAAGAAGAACAGGATAGCGATCCCGAGGGGGACTTCCCCCGGGCCGGCTGAAATCATAAGCAACGCGACGGGGACCAGCAGAGCCGGCACGACCATCGCAAGATAGGCACCCAGGTGGTAGCTGAGCGTGAACATCCCTACTGCTGCGACGCCCGCCAGGGAGATGATGTTGATCGAGCGGTAGATGGGGTCGGTGGGGAGCAGCCAGGTGCCGAGCAGTGCCCAGACTGCACCGGCCAGGACCACCAGGGCGACGAAAGGCGCGACCCAGCGTTTGACGTCTTCCGCCATTGGCGCACGGCGGCGGAAGTGGAGGATCTGCAGGTAGCGGATCCCGGAAACCACACAGTTCAGGCCGAACCAGGTTGCCAGCTTGTCGAACGGTACGGCTTCAGCAAGCACTCCCAACAGGATCGCGGACAAGAACACCGCGGACAACAAGGTCATCGGCGTGAAGCGATAAAGCATGCCGATGCGTTCCGCGTAGACGTGAAGGTCTATGTCAGCCGGCGAGTCCTCGCTGGTACCAGGCGCCATAGCGCGTCTTTCGCTCCCTTGCCACTGCCTGCGCCTTTTTCCTCAGCGCCGGCAGACCGTCCTACGAAAATGGAATTCCGGGAAGTGTAACGGCTCCATGGAGAAAACCAACAGTGACACACTTCACGGAAGGGGAGCCATAGAGAATATGTCAAGGTTCCCCGGACGGTCAGGCGGCGGAAGTGTCCAGCAGGCTGGCGACCCGTTGCGGCGGCACCACACCGCGCTCCGTGATGATGGCGGAGACCAGGGCGGCGGGAGTGACGTCGAAGGCGGGGTTGCCCACCGGTTCGTCGGCGGCAGCGATGCGGGCGTCCCCCGTTGCTCCCCGTACCACCCGAAACTCCTCCCCATCCCGCTCTTCGATCGGAATGTCGCGGCCCGACGGGCATTGGCCATCGACGGTCGAGCACGGCGCGGCCACATAGAAGGGAACGCTGCTGGCCTGGGCCGCCAGCCCTTTCAGGTAGGTGCCCACCTTGTTGGCCACGTCGCCGTTGGCGGCAATGCGGTCGGCGCCGACGATCACCATGTCCACCGCGCCGCGCTGCAGCAGGATACCCGCGGCGTTGTCGGCAATCAGCGTATGGGGCACACCGGCTTTGCCGAGTTCCCAGGCCGTCAGCAGGCCCTGGTTGCGGGGCCGGGTTTCACTGACATAGACGTGGAGGCCGATGCCCCGCGCCTGGGCGGCATAGATGGGTGCCAGGGCGGTGCCGTAGCCTGCCGTGGCGAGCCAGCCGGCGTTGCAGTGGGTCATCACGTTGACCGCCCGGCCGCCACTGGCGAGTCGCTCGATGAGCTGGCAGCCGTGTTCGCCGATGGCCCGGTTGGCCGCGGCGTCTTCTTCCGCGACCTGGCGGGCAAGGGCCCAGGCGGCCCGGCCGCGCTCGGCGGGCGCGACGGGCTGGAGCAG
>JBAWHH010000087.1:0-2438 GCA_049593715.1 Rhodocyclaceae bacterium | reverse complement strand
GTGTAGGAACTGACGAGGCCGAGAAGCCACAATATGATCAGGACAACCGCAATCGTATAGAGCATGGTGTATTCCTTTTTCCTTTCTGCCGTACCGGTCGATGACCAGCGATTCTCCGCGCTGGGCCGCCTGAGACACCTACCGCTAGCCGCCCGCGCTCACCTCCGAGCCACTTCCATAGCCGAACTGCAGTGGGAAAGGCCAAGAGTCATCGTTAGTCTGGGCAAACCCCTGTTGGCCGTCTGTACGGTCGGGTACGGTGCGGCTGCCCGGCCCCCACGGTGAGTTTGTTCTCCGTCATTACCGCGTAGGCGAGAATCCAGATTCGTCAATCTATTCAGTGCGTTCTCCACTATCTGGATGGACGAACTGGATTCCCGCCTACACCCGCGGGAATGACGGCAAATCAACGAGTTGTTCCTAGAACAAATTGATCGTGGCCCGGCCCCCAAACCGGGCTTGAGATCAACGGGCGGCCCCTTATCGCATCGGGTGGGCGGCAAAGAAATTCCAGAGGAGCCGGCTGGCGTCAGGGCCCAGGGGATCGGCGAAGGGATCCCACGAGCCGATGAAAGGATGCTTGGTTCCGCCCGACCACGCGTGATCCATGCCTTCCACCATCACCTTTTCCATGATCAGTGACTGCGACCGGTCCCGGTAGCTGAAGCTGCGGTAGCTGCGGCCGCCCTCCCCCGCGGCTTTCGCCTGAGCCGGCTCCGGCGAATCGGGGCGATCGTCAATACTGCCGTCGTCTTCACCGTTGTCGGCGCGATCGCTGGCCTGTGCCCATTGCGCGATGATCCGGTCGGCATTGACCGGCGCGACGAAGCGGTCTGCGGTGCCCTGGATCACCATCAGCGGCACGACCCGCCTGGCCGTGCCCATGGCTTCATCGACGAGGTTTTGCCGCGGATCGGCCGCGGCGGCCCCTCGGGACATCGTTGCGAAGGCGTCGCCAAGGGATTCGGCGCTGCGAAACGGGACGCCAGCGCTGGCACCGATCGACGCAAAGACGTCAGGATAGGTGGCGCCGAGAACGACGCTCATGGCAGCGCCCGCCGAAAGGCCGGCCGCGTAGACGCGCTTCCGGTCGAATGGATGGAGGACATGGACGCGCTCGATGAGGTCGACGATGGCAGCGGGTGCGCCCGCGCCCCTGGCCTGGTGCTCGGGCCGGAACCACGGCCAGCAGCGAAACGTCAGCATCGTCGACATCGGGGCGCTCAGGTCGATAACCGGCTGTTCCGGGTACAGGACCAGAAAGCCTGCCTCGTCGGCGACGCGGTCCATCGCTGTGTTGCGGGCGAAACGCTCGGCGTTTTGCAGACAGCCATGCAGCATGACCACCAGCGGTGGCAGCTCGCGGCCGACGCTTGCCGGAACGTGCAATCGATAGGCCATCGGCGGCCCCTCGCCGGAACATGCGGCCAAGGCGCCCGCCAGCGACACCACCAGGACGGCCGTCACTGCGCCGTTTCCGCTTCTCGCCATCATCGTCCCCCACGTTGACCGGACCATCGATCGTAGCGAATCCGACATTGCGGCAGGAATGTGCCGAACACCCAGGCCGGTGCGTTCGTTGGCGCACCGACGCGATCCCTGCGCACGTTCATCGTTCGAGTTGCCGGGGGTAGCCACTGGCAGGCTGCATCTGGCACGCGAAAGCGAATTTGAGTGGAGTGCCTGAGTACCATCCAACCTAGCGGGGCCCAGAATGAAGAGCAAAGTCGTTGTTTCCGGAATCATGGCGATTGCTTTGGCATCCGCCGGTTTCGCCGTTGCCCAGGACCATGGATATCGCAATGACCGCGGGCGCGAGAAGCAGATGGAACGTCGTGATTACCGGCAGGACCAGCGTGGTGACTGTCGTCGCGGAGACCGCAACGAAGGTGCGCGACCCTACGGGCGGGCGGCAGGCCCTGACCGTGGCTGGCGAAGGGGAGACCGCTTGCCCGCCGAATACCGTCACAGGCAGTACGTGGTCGATGATTGGCGCAGCCACCACCTCCGTGCGCCGCCGCGCGGATACCACTGGGTCCAAAGAGGCGGTGACTACATTCTCGTGGCAATCGCCTCCGGCGTGATTCTGGAACTCTTGCTCAATCACTGACGCGCGGGTCTGGTGCGGAGTGTGTCCCTTGGACAATTTCTGGCCCCAGGTCAAAGCGCTATCGATCTTGGCAAGGTGTTGCGACGTCCGGGACGCGCGCTGCCCGCGGTGCGGGTTCAGGTCGCCAATGTCGCGGGAAGCAGCCGTGCGTATTCCTTCTTCACCACTTCGTAACATTCGCAGGTGCGTTTCTCCAGCCCAGGGCGGTCGAGCACCGTGATGTGGCCCCGGGCGTAGCGAATCAGCCCCGCCTTCTGCAACTTCACCGCGGCCTCGGTCACGCCTTCACGGCGCACGCCCAGCATGTTGGCGATCAGTTCCTGGGTCA
>JBAWHH010000086.1:0-7247 GCA_049593715.1 Rhodocyclaceae bacterium | reverse complement strand
GTTGCCCCACAGAATCTTGTGGAGTTGCACCTGCAGCCGGACGGCCAGCCCGTCACGCAGGATCCACTGCGCAAGCTCTGCGGGGTCGAGGCTGCCCTGGACCGGGGACATCAGGACCGCCACCCGGGCGGCGAATTGGTGGTCGGCCAGCACGCCCCGCGCCCAGACGTAGTCCGCCTCGCCGGCCAGCACCAACTTGATTTCGTCCCCAGGTTTGAGATGGGTGAGATTGTCCCAGCGGTTCTTCGCCTCTTCGCCAGAACCCGGCGCCTTCAGATCCATGACCACGGCCACGCGCTTGTCCACCGGGGCGACGTCCAGCGCGCCCGAGGTTTCCAAAGACACGTCGTAGCCGGCGTCACAAAGGGAAGAGAGCAGGCTCAGGCAGTTTCTCTGGGCCAGCGGCTCACCTCCCGTGACGCAGACGTGACGGGCCGGAAATGCCGCCACCTGGGCCACGACCTCCCCCACCGTCCGCAGTGCGCCACCCTGGAACGCGTAAGCCGTGTCGCACCAGGCGCAGCGCAACGGGCAGCCGGTGAGACGCACGAACACCGAAGGCAGGCCGATGCGGCTGGATTCGCCCTGGATCGAAAAGAACACTTCGCTGACGCGAAGCACGTCGTCCGGCGAGGGATAGGGAGCAGTCACGAGGTACGGGGATGACCTCCCAGCGTCGCCGCGGGCTTGGCCACGCCGGGGTGAGGTCAGGCTATCACTTCTTCTTGCCCAGCCGCTGCTTGGCGATTTGCGCCGCCGTGCTGGTCGGGTATTTGGCGATCAGCGCCGTCAGCGTGGCGCGGTAACTCTTCATGTCCCCGCCATCCAACTGGCAGTTGGCCACGCCCAGCAGCGCATCCGGCGCCTTGGGATCCTTGGGCCAATTGGACGGCACTTTCTGGAACGTCTCCTTCGCCCGCTTGTAGTCGCGCACCTGATACAGCGAGTTGCCCAGCCAGTAATGGGCGCTGGCGAGGAATCCGCTGGATCCGTGATTCTTGATGAAGGACTCGAACGCCGCTGCCGACTCCTTGTACTTGCCCGCTTTGAATAAATTGAGGGCCGCCTCGTAATCCCGCGATTCCGCCTGGGGATTGGACTTGGCGATCTCGCCAGAGCTGTCGGCCCTGGCGGCCGCCCCCGCCCCGACGGCCGGCGGGACGCCCCCGTTCTCGGCGCGGGGATCATCGGCTTTCGGCGTCGGCTCCAGCTTGCGCAGACGGGTGTCGAGGTCGATGTACAGATCCTGCTGCCGCTTCTGCAACTCCTGGATCTGGTGGGTCAGCACTTCCACCTGCCCGCGCAGCGACGATGTTTCCTGGCGTAGCGTCTCGATCTGGTTGGAAAGCTCGATCTGCCCCCGCTGGCCGGACTCCACCTTGTCGATGCGCGCGCCCAACTCGCGCCGCAGTTGATCCAGGCGCGCCCGCGCCTCGTCGTCGTCGAACAATCCAGCCTGGGCGGGCAGAGCAAACCACAGGGCAGCCACGAGCACGGCCCGCGGCAGCAATTTCGTTTTAGTCATGGGAAGAGGGTCGGGGGAAAAGCGGAAGTTGGCACGGGCGCCCGCGTGGGACGCCCTCAGGCGCGGGACGGGATCAATACTCGCCGTTGTAAAGCAAGTCGGCGCGCCGGTTTTCGGCCCAGGCCGTATCGTCGTGGCCGGCGTTTTTGGGCTTTTCTTCGCCCAGGCTGACGGATTCGATCTGCTCTTCCTTGGCACCGAGCAACAGCAGGCTGCGTTTCACCGCGTCGGAACGTTTCTGTCCCAGGGCAAGGTTGTATTCGCGGCTGCCCCGCTCATCGGTGTTGCCCTGGATCAGCATCTTCATCTTGCCGTTGGCGGCGAGGAAGCGGGCGTGGGCGTCCACCAGGGATTTGTAGTCGTCCTTGACCACAAAGCTGTCGAACTCGAAATACACGCTGCGCTTGGAAAGAACGTTCTTCGGATCCCGCAGTTGGGGGAACGCACTGGCGTCGAGGCCGCCACGCCCCCCCGGTGTGACCCTGGTCACGTCGGGCGTTTCCACGGCCTGGCCGGTACGGTCTTCCACTTTGGCGCCGGACTGTTCGGAGGTCGGCGTGGAACTGCATCCCGCGACCGACAAGGCGATCAACGAGGCATATAGGGTTATTTTCATGGTTTGTCCTCTCTGTGGTCAGTTCAGTTCTTGGCGAACGGAGCCCAGGCCGGCTCCCGCACGTCTCCTGCTTGCACCGACAGCTTCTGCTTCACTTTGCCGTCGCTGGACACCGCCGCCAGCACACCGCGCCCGCCGATCTCGGTCGCATAGAGGATCATGCGGCCGTTGGGCGCGAAGCTGGGGGATTCGTCTTTGTACGAATCGGTCAGGATCTGGCTCTGCTTGGTCGCCAGATCCATCGTGGTGACCTGGAAGCGTCCACCGTTGCGCGCCACATAGACCAGGGTCTTGCCATCGGGCGAGATGCGCGGCGTCACGTTGTACGTGCCTTCGAAAGTGATCCGTTCGGCCGCACCGCCACTGGACGGGATGCGATAGATCTGCGGGCTGCCGCCACGGTCGGACGTGAAATAGATGTACTGACCATCGGGAGAGAAAGAGGGCTCGGTGTCGATCCCGGGGGACTGGGCCAGGCGCCGCGCCCCGCTGCCGTCCGCATTCACCGAATAGATCTGGGAACTGCCGTCCTTGGTTAGCACCACAGCCAGGCGACGGCCGTCCGGGTACCACACCGGAGCGGAGTTGCTGCCCTTGAAATTGGCCACCACGTGGCGCTGCCCCGTGGACAGGGAATGCACATAGACGATCGGCTTCTTGGCTTCGAACGAGACATAGGCGACGCGGCTGCCGTCGGGCGACCAGGCGGGCGAAATGATCGGCTCGCGCGAAGCCAGGGCGGTCTGGGCGTTCATCCCGTCGGCGTCGGAAATCTGCAACTCGAAGCGCCCGCCGGTCTTCACCACGTAAGAAACGCGCGTGGAAAAAATGCCGCGCTCGCCGGTGAGCTTCTCGTAGATCAGGTCGGCGATGCGATGGGCGGTGGCACGGTATTGGCTCGCCGCGAACGTGAAGGACATGCTGCCGATCTGCGCCTGCTTGGTCGCGTCGAAGAGCCGGAAACGGACTTCGTGGCGCCCTGCCGCGGCTGCGGAAACCGTGCCGACGGCAACGGCGTCGGCGCCACGGTTCTTCCAGTCGCCGTAGTTCGGCGAGACGTTTTCGCCCAGGGTGCCGATTTCCACCATTTTGAACAGGCCGCTGCGTTCCAGATCGGCGCGCACCACCGGCGTGAGAGCCTGCGGCAGGCTGCGCTCACCTTCGAAGCCGGCGACGGCCACGGGCATGCGATTGGAGCCGGCGCCGGTGATCTCGATCGTCAGTTGGGCACGCGCCGTTAGCGCAAAGGTCAGCAGCGGCAACAGGAGCAAAAGTCGAATCAGGGGCATAGGGAATAGTAGTGCACTGAATTGTGGGGAATTATACACAGGGGATTTTTTGGGCCGCCGCGGCGTACCTCAGTCCTCCAGCGGACGGAACTTGAGCGACAGTTCCCGTTCCACCGGCCCCTGCTCCGGTTTTGGCAGCGGGCTCGATTTCCGAATCGCCCTTTCGATGGCCGAATCCAGGCCCGAGTTCCCCGAGGAGCGCCGCAGCCTGACGTTCAGAACTTCGCCGGTCGGGAGCAAGGATACGTCGAACACTGTTTCGGGATTGCCCACCACGCCGGGCGGCACCACGATGTTGCCGCGGATCTTTTGGCGGATCTTGTCCTTCCACTCCGCCAGAGAGCGCGACGAAGCCGCCGCCGCACGCTGCTTCTGCAGCATCGCCATCTCGCGGTCCGCCTCCCCCTGGAGCCGCGACTGGGCGAGGCGCTGGGTATCGCGGCGCAATTCTTCTTCCAGCAACTTGTTGCGTTGCGCTTCTTCCGCCCGGGAGATGCGGTCGGGCTTCGGTTCAGGCTTGGCGGAAGGTTTCGCCTCGGCTTTCGGCGGCACCTTCGGCGCCGGCTTGGGTTCGGGCTTGGCCGCAGCCTTGGGTTCCGGCTGCGGCTTAGGCTGCGGCTTGGGCGCTTGCTTGTCCTTCAGCGCGATATCGGGTTTGGCCGGCGCGGGTTTGGCGACGGGTTCGGGCCGCGGCTTGGGCTGGGGTTTCGGTTCCGGCTTGGGTTCCGGTTTGGGCTGGACTTTGGGTTCCGGCTTGGGCTCGGGTTTGGGCGCCGCTTTCGGGACCGGCTTCGTCTCGGCTTCCGGTTTTATTTCGGGCTCCGGCTGAGGCATCGCCTTGGGCGCGGCAGACTGCACCGGGATTTCGCGAAAGACCTCGACTTGCACCGCTTCCAGCGGTCGCGTCTGCCAGCGAACGCCGAAGAACAGCAACAGCAGCAGGATCCCGTGGACGACAGCCGTCAGGCCGATGGACGCCCACTTGCCCTGGTCCGGCGGAGGCGGCAGCCGCAGTTCGGCGGTGGTCATTTACCCGGCTGAACCAGCAGGCCGATGCGGGCCACCTGCTGGCGCTGCAGTTCATCCATCACCTGCATCACCACCTCGTAGCGCACGCTTTTGTCCGCGGAAATCATCACCGCCTGCTGCGGGTTGCGCGCCTGCTTGGCCTGGATTTCGGCGGCGAGTTCGCTGCGGGAAACGGCGCGCTCCTTGCCATTCCCGGTGCGGTCGTGCAGGGCGAGGGACGTATCGGCCTTGATGATCACTTCGAGCGGGTCGCTGGGCGGCTGCGCGCTCTTGCCGACGGAAGGCACATCCACCGAGCCGGTCTGGATCATCGGCGCCGTGACCATGAAAATCACCAGCAGCACCAGCATCACGTCGATGTACGGCACGACGTTGATCTGGTTCATCAGTCGGCGCTGTTTCATGGCTTACCCAATATAACGCGGGCCAGGAGCGGTCTCATCGCAACTGCCGCTGCAGGATGTTGGAGAACTCTTCCATGAAGCTCTCGAAGCGCACCGCCACGCGGTCCACGTCGTGGGCGAAGCGGTTGTAGGCCACCACGGCGGGAATGGCGGCGAACAGGCCGATGGCGGTGGCCACCAGGGCTTCGGCGATGCCGGGGGCGACGTGGGCGAGGGTGGCCGACGAGACGTTCGCCAGGCCGCGAAAGGCGTTCATGATGCCCCATACGGTGCCGAACAGGCCGACGTAGGGACTGACGGAGCCCACCGTGGCGAGGAACGCCAGGTGGGATTCCAGGTTGTCCATTTCGCGCTGCGACGTGGCGCGCATGGCGCGGCGCACGCCGTCGATGATCGCCGCCGGATCGAGATTGGCCCGCTGCTGCTTGAGCTTGGTGAACTCGCGGTAGCCGGCTTCGAACACGCGCTCCAGGCCGCCGGCGTGGTGGCGGTCGTTCACGGCGCTCTGGTAGAGGCCATTGAGATCGCCGCCGCTCCAGAAATCGCGCTCGAACTTGTCCGTCTTCGTGCGCGCGTCGCGGATGGCGAACCACTTGCGGAAGATCCAGTACCAGGACGTGACCGAGACAGCGGCCAGCGCCGCCATGACCAGCATCACCGGAATGCTGGCATCGGTGATCAGCGAAATAATGGATAGATCCTGTACCGGGTTCATATGAGGGCTTCAACTCTCGCTCGTAGCATTTCGGGCAGGGGAGCCGCTTTCAATCGGGCGGTGTCGATACAGGCCACCCGCACCGAGGCGGTGACCAGTGCTTGCGCTTCGCGTTCCACGCGCTGCTCGAACACCAGTTGGGCACGGCCCAAGGAGCTTACGTGGCTCACCACCACCAGTTCATCGTCTAGCTTCGCGGGTTTCAGGTATTCGATCTGCAGCCCTCGGACCGCGAAGGCGATGCCGCGTTCCGCCGCCAGATCGGTCTGGTCGAAGCCCAGGGCGCGCAGCCACTCGGTGCGGCCCCGTTCCAGATAGCGCAGGTAGTTGGCGTAATAGACGACGCCCGCGGCGTCCGTATCTTCGTAATACACCCGCACCGGGAGCGCGAAGCGGCCCGGATGGGTGGTGTCGGGAGCATTCATGGGGAGCCATTTTAGCGCAGTGCCCAATCACCCCTGCCGCCAAGCGAATTTCGCCGCCGGCATGAACCGGTCCAGCAGCGGCACCAGCGGCGCGCACAGGAACAACCCCCACATCAGCCCGTTGGGCCGGTAAAGCAGGAACTGCCAGGAGCAGGCGACCAGCGCCACCGCCAGGGCGAACAGCAATCGCGCCCGCGGGTGATTGGGAATGGTCATGGGATCGGAGATCATGAAGAAGGCGAACAACAGCAGCGCGCCGCTTTCCAGATGGTGCTGCCAGATCGCCCACTCTTGGCCGAGTATCAGCACCCTCAGCGCCACCAGGCCGAGGTAAAAGGCGAGGAAAGCCCAACTGATGTCCCAGCGCCGCGCCTGCCGCGTGACGAGGCTGCCGAAAGCGACGAACAGCGAGGCATAAGCCAGATCGGCGCCCCATTGCCCGGGCGAAATCCACGCTCCCGGCACCACGGCCAAAGCCAGAATCACCGCCAGATTGGCCGGATTGAAAACGTGTTTGCCACGAATCCGCAGGGTGAATTTGGCGCTGATGGCCAGGGCCGCCAGCAGCGGATGTACCCAAAGATTGTCGGCCCGCACCAGCAGGGAAATGCCGAAGCAGGTCACGACGGCGGAAAGCAGGCCGGCGTGGCGGATGCCCAGCAGCCGAAGCCAGATCGCCTGGGTGGCGATGCCCGCGGCGAAGGTCAGCAACATCTGTTCCGGTCGCAGGCTGAAATCCCGCGCCAGCACGCCGACGGTGAGCAGGGCCGCCTGGGCCGTGATCTGGAACAGGCGGGCGTCGAGCGCGCGGATGCGCCGCAGGCCCAGGCGCCGGCCCGCCGATGGTTCCGCCGCGACGGCGGTCATGGTGATTTCCTCAGCGGCCGGCGCTCGATTGTTTCCAAAGTTTCTGCCACCACTCCTGCGGCTGCGGTGACGGGTTGGAAACGCCCATCTTGGCGCGGATGTCGTTGATGTTCCAGCCGGTCAGATTGGCCAGCGTCTGGGCTTCGGTCTCCTGGCGGCGAGCAACCCCTTCGAGGTAGGTCTTCGCTTCGGCGCAGGCGTTGGCCTCGCCTTTCCAGGCGTGGCGCAGCACATAGCGGGTCTGAAAGTTCTGCCGGTCCTTGGTCTCCTGGAACATCAGGTCTTCCGGGAAGGTGTCCGGCGCGTAGCGCAGGTGCAGCCGCGTCAGCATCACCGGCTGGGCGCCGCCGGGCATCGGGCGCGGCATGGGCAGGATG
>JBAWHH010000085.1:0-7252 GCA_049593715.1 Rhodocyclaceae bacterium | reverse complement strand
GGGGGCCGGGCAATGCGCGGATGGCGCGGGCTGCCTGCAGTCCATCCATGACGGGCATTTGCACGTCCATGAGAATCAGGTCGTAGCGGCCCCCGCGAGCCTTCTCCAGGGCGTCGGCACCATTCTCGGCGACGTCGACGTTGAGTCCGACGGCGTGCAGCAGTTCGAGGGCAACCTCGCGGTTGAAGTCGCTATCTTCCACCAGGAGAACTCGGGCGCCGGCATGCGCCTCCCATGCAGTGTCCGATGCGCGGCCTGGCGCTTCGATATCCGGCCCATGGCCGTGCGTGAACTGCGCCGTGAGCCAGAACATGCTGCCTCGGCCCACCTCGCTGTGAACACCGACTTCCCCGCCCATCATCTGCGCGAGGTGGCGGGTGATCGCCAGGCCAAGGCCGGTTCCGCCGAACTTTCGCGTGGTCGATGCATCGGCCTGCTCGAAGGCGGCGAACAAACGGGGAAGGGCGTCGGCGTCGATGCCAATCCCCGTATCCTGAACCTCAAAGCGGATGGTGAGCGCGTCGCCCGCGTTCCCGACCAACTGCGCACGTAGTTCAATGTGTCCACGGTTGGTGAATTTCACCGCGTTCCCCGCCAGATTGAGCAGGCTCTGGCGCAGCCGCGTGGGGTCTCCGCGCAGCCAGTCGGGCACCCCGGAGATCCGCGTGTTGAACTGGATGCCTTTGTTGCGCAGATCGCCGCCGATGAGGGCGCCGATCTGCGCAAAGATGTCGGCCAGAAGAAAATCAGTCGCTTCGAGCGCCAACTGACCGGCTTCGATCTTCGACAGATCCAGGATGTCACTGAGCAGCCCGAGCAGATGCTGGGCCGCGGTTTCAATCTTGTCCAGGCGCTCCGTCTGCTTGGGTGTCGGGTCGCTTCGGCGCAGGAGGTGGGTGAATCCGATGATGGCATTCATCGGTGTGCGGATCTCGTGGCTCATGTTCGCCAGAAATGCGCTCTTGGCGCGGTTGGACACCTCGGCTGCGGCTTTTGCGGTGACCAACTCGCGCGTGCGCTCTTCCACCAGATCCTCGAGGTGGTCGCGATGCCGGTCCAGTTCGGCTGCCAGGCGCTTCTTTTCGGTGATGTCCTCTTTGAGCGCCAGATAGTGGGTGATGCGGCCATCCGCTTGGCGGATGGGGCTGATCAGCACAGCCTCCACATAGAGCTGGCCGTCCTTGCGCCGGTTGAGGAATTCCCCCCGCCAGGTTTCTCCCCCGGTGAGGGTCGCCCACATCTGCCGATACGTCTCCCTCGGCGTCAGGCCCGATTGCAGCATGCGGGGATTGCGGCCGATGGCCTCCTCCCGGCTGTAGCCGGCGATCCGCTCGAAAGCGTCGTTCACGTATTCGATCGTCCCGGTGAGATCGGTGATCACGACGCTCTCGGGGCTTTGTTCCACCGCCCGGGAGAGTTTGCGCAGTTGCGCCTCGGCGGCCCGCATCTCGGTGACGTCCTGCATCAGCCCGACCAGGCCCCCCAATTGGCCGTCCGCCTTGGTGAACGTCGCCTTGTGGAAGACCACGTCGTGCATCATGCCGTCGGCGCCACGCACCTGGGCTTCGTAGGTCTGCACGCCGGGGTTTTCGAACAGTGCGCGATCGGCGGCCTGAAAACGATCCGAATTGTGGCTGGCAATGCTATGAACCGTCTTGCTGAGCAGGTCGGCCTCGCTGACCCCAATCAGGTGTTCGAAAGCGGCATTGCAACCCAGGTATCGCCCATCGACATCCTTGTAGAAAAGCGGGCTGGGGACGGTGTCGATCAACCGGCGGGCAAAGCGCAGGCTGTCGGCCAAGGCCAGTTCGGCCTGCTTGCGCGCCGTGATGTCGCGATTGCTGCCGCGACGGCCCACAAAGGCGCCTGCTTCGTCGAACAGCGGCCGGCAATGGTGGGCAATCCAGCCGACTTCGCCATCCGGGTGGATGATGCGAAATTCCAGTTCCCGCTCCCGGCCTTCCTGCAATTCCGCGATGTGCGCGTGCCAAAGCGACCGGTCTTCCGGGTGGATCGCCCGCTCCATCAGTTCAGGATCGGCGATCAGCGCTTCCGCCGGAAAGCCGCACACCTGTTCGCAGGCGGGCGAGACGTAGCGGTAGCGCCAGTCGACACCGAGCCAGAAGATGCAATCGGATGCGTGCTCGGCCAGCACGCGGAACTTGGCTTCCGATTCTTGCAGGATCTGTTCGGCGAGCACCTGCTGGCTGATATCCCGGTCCAGCCCGCGGTAGCCCAAGAGATTCCCGTGGCGGTCGAAAAACGGAATACCGTTGGTCGCCACATGCCGCAGGCTGCCATCGCGGTGATGGTTGACGTTGCGCAGATCCCGGAACGGCGATCGGCTCGCCAAGATGTCCGCAAATAGCGCCCCCACGCGTTCGGCTTCCTCGGGCGGCATGAGGTCGAAGGCGGTCTTGCCGATCAGTTCATGAGGCTCGTAGCCGAGGAGTTGCCGCACGGAGTCCGACACGAACGTATAGCGGCCAAGGGCATCGACCTCCCACACCCAATCCGCCGAAGCCTCGACGATGTCGTGAAAACGCCGTTCGCTTGCGCGCAGGGCCGCCTCGGCCCGTCTGCGCTCGGTCACGTCGCTGAAGCTCGCCAGTACGGCGCAGGGTCGTCGCTCGCGCTCGTTGAACAGGGGCTGGCTGTTGATGCTGATCCAGATTTCCTCATCGGGATACTGCAGGCCCATGAGCACGTCGTTGTATGGCAAGGCCGTGGCGAAGCTGCGGAAGACCGGATATTCGTCCGGCGGAAAAGGGCTGCCATCTTCATGGATGGACTGCCAGGCCGGGTCGGCAACGGCTCGTGAGAGCAACTGCTCTCTGCTCAGACGCAGGATCCTGCAGGCCGCATCGTTGACTGCCCCAATCTGACCGTCGGGCCCTTGCTTGATGACGCCAACGGGCAGGCTTTCGAACAGCCCCCGATATCTTGCTTCGCTCTCCCGCAGGCCGATTTCCGCTTCCTTGGTCGGCGTCAGATCTTGCACGGTGCACAGGATGCCGGAGAATTCCCCTTCCTCGACCAACGGTATCAGCCACCCGCCCTGCCACATTGCCATGCCCGCGGGCGTGACAACCGGACAGTCGTACTGGCGGCGTTGGCGCGACTGGACCGCGTCGAGGTAGTGTTCGCGGAAAGAATGCAGCGTGTTGTCGGGAAAATCGTCCAACACGCTCTTGCCCATAAGCTCCTCGCACGCTACGCCGGCGATGCTGGCCATGGCACGGTTGGCGTAGATGATTCTGTGGTTCTTATCGCAAACCCAGAGGCCGTCCGGCATGGACTCCAGCAGTTGGCGAAAGAAGTCGGGGTCGGAGCGAATCATTGCGCAAGGAGTCCTTGGCGAAATTTCGCCGCTGAAATCGGCCTTGGCGGTATCGGCGCGGCGCTGGATGCCCGTTCAGGCCGCCGGACTTTCCTGGGGGCCATCGGAAGGCGACGATGCATTGAACCTAGAGCAGGGTTGGCGAGGTCCGCCCGATTGCCGCGCGGGGTGACGAAAAGGGCATGCCTGGCTCTGACTCGGCCAGCGCATCCATTTGGCCGACAGCGTTACGGCGATCGCGACGCCGCCGCACGCACTGCCGGTTGGGGTATCTGGCATTTATGCCTCGACCGAGAGTTCTTGCTTCCAGGACTGGAGTTCGCCCACGAGATCTGTCGAAACTTGCTGGAATGCGCCGTTCTCTCCCAATTCGAACGCCGCCTCGCCACCCTGACCATTGCAGGCCATTTTGGCCACATCCCCGGCGCAGCCGTGGAACTTGGCGTGCAGCGCTTTGATGGATTGAAACCGGCCACTCTGCCGAATGTCGTGGGGCAACGCTTCGGAGTGCAGCCATTTTCCGAACGCGCATTGGTCGTCCACCCGGATGGCGTGGACGGGGATATCCGTCTTTCTGGTCTTGACGATTTCCGTCAGCCGTCCGCGCCAGGCACTGTGGGCGGCAATGGCCTTGTCGATTTGCGCTTCGGGGGACAGGTAGTCCGACAAGGCCAGCGAAGAGTCGGCCAGCGTGTTCTTGCTCCCCTTGTTGAGCCTGAAGACGCTCAGCGCGTTATTGACGTTGCCTGCCTCTGCATGCAGCCGCCGCACCACTTTGGACAAGCCGAATATGTCATGCTGGTTTCCTTCGGAAATCGCGGCTATTCGCTCCATGTTTCTGGCCACTTCGTTGCCCGCCTCGGTTTGTTGCGCCGCCGCGTCGGCGATATGTTGCGCCAGCGCGACCGTCTGTTGGCTCGCTTCGTCCAGTGCCCCGAAGCACGCGGAAGTATCGCCCATGAGATCCGTGGTCTGCCTGACGACCGTGGCGGTCTGTTCCATGAAGTCGTCAACGTCTGCCGCCAAGCGCTGAATATCGCCCACCATCTCGCTGATTTCCCGCGTGCTGCCGCGCGTACGCTCCGCCAGTTTGCGTACCTCGTCGGCGACCACGGCGAACCCCCGCCCCGATTCCCCCGCACGGGAGGCTTCGATGGCGGCGTTGAGCGCGAGCAGATTCGTTTGCTCGGCGATGTCTTGAATGACGTTTGTGACAGCGCTCACCCGTTTGACGGACTCATTGAGTGCGGCAATCTTGCCGTGCGCCCCGCCGACGGCTTCAACCGCCGCCTGAGCACTTGCCATGCCTTGCAGTATGGTCTGGCGGCCGGCTTCCACACGCTCGCCGGAGGTGGTGGCAGCCGCCGAACTGTCGTTGGAACAGCTCGCCACTTCGGCAACCGCCTGGGAGAATTCCTGGGTTGCCGCGGCCACCGCGGCGACACGGTCATGTTGTTCGTTGATGCGCTCATTCATCGCGTTGGCTTGCAGATTCGCTCCTTCCACTTCCACCAGAGAAGCACGTGTGGCCGCTTGGACTTTCTCGATACCCACGAGCCAGCGGGTCTGCATGACGATCAGAGCATTGGCAATGCGGCCCACCTCATCGGGCGCAGCGACGCGAAAGCGTTCCGAGAGATCGCCTTCGCTCATTGGCTCGATCAGTCCTTCGATCCTCTGAAGGGGGCGGAAGATCCGATAGTGCGCAATCAGAAGAAGCGGGACCAGAGGCACAATTGCCAGCGCGCCGGTAGTCATGTCGATGTTGGCCGGCAGTTGAAAGATCATGACTAGAAGATTGGCCAGGAGCGCCGTGGTCAATGCGCCGAAGAGCAGGTAGAACTGCGTGGCCAGCGACATCGGCTTTCGCTGCAGGCTGCTGAATCGGCTGCTCTTCCGCACCCTGCCGTAGGCCTGTGTCGCCTCGGCGATTTGATCGGGGGTGGCCGGCTTGCGTACCGACATGTACCCGGTTGGCTTTCCGCCCTCAAGGATTGGCGCAACCTGCGCGTCGACCCAATAGCAGTCGCCGCTCTTGCACCGGTTCTTGACTGTTCCGCGCCACGGCAGGCCCAGTTTCAAGCTCTCCCACATGTCGGCGAACACGGCCGGCGGCACGTCCGGATGGCGAACGATATTGTGGCTTCGCCCCACCAGTTCATCGCGGCTGAAACCACTTACGGCGACGAATACGTCATTGACCTCAGTGATCACGCCTTTGAGATCGGTCTGCGATACCAGATAGACGTTCTCCGGGATTGGCACCACGTTTTGAGTTATCGGAAGGTTTGTCTTCATGTTGTCGGCGACTCCCTGGCGGTCTTTTTGGGCAAAATGCAGCGTGCGCGTGCCTTGGTGCGTGGTCACGGCCGGGGTATTAACGGCTGCATGGCAGCTTCGTTGAGCCGTCGCGCCAGTGGAGCGTGGGAGCACCAGTCGATCGGATCTGTCATCAGCCACCCGGCCAACCTTTCGCGGGACACTCGATATGCCCAGCGTACGGTTTGCAGGATGGTGATCGGCCGCAATGCACGGAGCCGGCATTGCCTGGGAAGGGGGGTGGAGCGCGTTCTGGCCGCCGCGAGTTGCGGTTCTACTTTGCGCGGGCCGGCAGAGGAGCGCCATGCCGGACTGCGTGGCCTTTCGCCATCACCGACACCGGCCACATTGACCTTTGCGCTCCTTCAGCGCCTAGCGCCGCTACCAGGGTGGTGGCGAACCGGGCTCCCCCATGGCGATGCAGAGCCCAACTTCGACCTGACTGACTGGAAACTTGCAGGGCGACGACAAGCGAGGCGGACGGTCAAGCGAACTTCGGCTGGATCCCGACGAACCGTGAAACAGCCTCAGGAGCCGAGCGCCCGTACGCTGATAGCGCCTCGGCCGAGCGACGGATACTTGTCCTTGATGATGGCTAGATCGCTTTCGTGCCGATCCTCGGCTGCGACCTTCTGGGTGTTTCTTTCGCCCAACTGGAGACTGAGGCGCCCAAGATAAACGGCCTCGCCGCGCTTGACGCTGAAGCGGTAGCTTAACGGCTGTTTGGGGCCATATTCGATTTCGCCGTAGGGCGGATTTCTTTCGATGAGCTTCCAGGCATGGAACTCGTAGTTCCCCGGTGGCAAATGGAGGGCGACCAGACGTCCCATGGCTTTTCCGTTTTCCAAAACGTTCAATGGCTCGGAAGAGCCCGGACCGCTGACCACGGCTTTCCACAAGCCCGGTTGGCTTCCATGTCCGCTGGCGACCCATTTCGCGTGTTGCTTGGCGCTGCCGAAATGGGGTCTCGTCACCACGGCATCCTGGTCGGCAGGCGGCAACTCTCGAATTTGGTACTCGAAACTGCTGATCTGGCTCAATTGCTTGCCGGCCAGGGTCAGCGAAACGAAGGCAAGACCTTCCGGGCGGCTGTCGTCCAGAGCGTAGTCCAGGGGCAAATCCGGCAACGCCGCACAGCCGGTGAGCATCACCGCGAGCAGAATCGTAAGTAGCTGGCGCTTCAAGGGTTCTCTTCCTTCCGTTTGTGGATGCGACGAGGCAAGGTCACACCGTTGTGAGGTTTCCTGCCGGCGTGCAGATGCCTGGGCCCAAACGTCTTGCCATTGCACTCTCCGGTTGTCGACGAGCGCAACTTAGCTGAGCCACCTTAAAGGAGGATTAACGGGAACGAGAGAAAAGCGTTCTGTCGCGATAAGACTTTGGGCTTGAGCGAGGCGGCGGCGTTCGCCACCGCTCAATAGGCCAGGGAGTAGAACTGGCTCGCAGGGGACGAGCCGTGTCCTTCTGGGCAATCAAGTTGCCCCTTGCGGATCATGTGCATCGTCTCGATGCCCGAAATGACGATCCGCGCGCAACGGAAGGACTTGAACCCCAACATCGGGCGTACGATCCGCTTGATTGCCCGGTGATCCT
>JBAWHH010000084.1:0-3751 GCA_049593715.1 Rhodocyclaceae bacterium | reverse complement strand
CCAGGAGCCTTTGTGGCTGTTGCGCGGGCGCGGGACAAGACAATCGGCAAACAGATCGCGGGCCAGCGTGCGGCCGGCGGCGGCGAATTCGCCAGTAGGTAGATCGATGTCGTGAACGGTGATTCGGCCGCAATGATCCGGGCCATCCAGGGTGAGCAGTCCCGGCTTCAGGGCGATGAACGTCGCGGTATGACTCGCCCAAACGGCGCAACCGAGAACCCGGCCGCTGTCGGCATCGAGGCCGCTGGGAATGTCGATGGCCAACACGGGGCAGGCCAGGCCATTGAGCCATGCCACCCACGCCGCGTAGCGCCCTTCCAGCGGCCGGCCGAGGCCGATGCCGAAAAGGCCATCCACGGCCAGGGAGATGCCGTCGGTCCGGGCAGGTAGTTCGGTGACTGTCGCCCCGCCCGCGGCGCGGAAGGCCGAGTACGCATTCCGCGCATCCTCGGGAAGCCGCCCCGGGTCGCCGGCGAAGACCACGGTCACAGGATGGCCAGCGACCACCAGAAGTCGCGCAGCGACGAAGGCATCGCCGCCATTGTTGCCGGGGCCGGCGAGAAACACCACGTCACCACCGGCTGATCCGACGAGCCCGCGGGCCTGCTGCGCCACCGCAGCGCCGGCCCGCTCCATCAGCGGCGGATCGGCATCTGGCAGGAAACGCGCCTCGATGGCGCGAATGCCTGCAACACTGTGAATCGGCCGGGACCGGCCGGCGGCAATGCAGGAATCGTTATCCATGGGGACGAAACGCAAAGCGGACGTCCCCCCATTCTATTGCACTGTGCGAACCTGCTTGGTCGGCGCCTTGGCGGCCTTTTACTCATCCGCCAAACCGCATCCCAAGCTTCGGATCAACTCTCAGTCTTGCCGGACTTGTCGTCTTTGTATCCAGTAACCATGGCGTGGGCGAGGTTCTCCTTGTGCATCAGGCTGCTCAACACGACGCCGGTGATGTGCACCGCCACCACCGCAAGCATGAAGTTGGAAGCCCCTTCGTGGAATTCCTCCATGGGATCTCCGCCCACATCCACGTACACCGCATAACCGGTGATACCGGTGACCAACCCCAGGATGAGGAGGATCCAGATCGCCCAACTGCCGGCCGGGTTGTGACCGAGGAAATGCTGCGGGCGCATCGCCAGCACGGATTTCAGGTACTCCTTCACCGCCCCGGGGCCATACGAAAAGGAACTGAAGCGGGCGTACTGGTTGCCAATGAAACCCCACACGACACGGAAGGCGATCAAGCCCAGCATCAGGTAACCGAGCCAGACATGCACGTCCCGAAGTTTCTCCGATTCGCCCGTGACATAGGCGCCGGCAAAAGAGAAAACCATCAACCAGTGGAAAGCCCGCGTCGGGACGTCCCAAACCAAAACTTTGCTCATCCTCGTCTCCTCAAATCAACGCGGCACGCGCAGGCTGCGCTCGCCGTAATCGCCCTGTTCCGCGCGGGTGTGGCAGGCGCCGCAGTTTGCGGGGCTCTTCACTTTCGGGTTTTTCCAGACGGCCGGCGACAGGTCCTCGCTGTGCTCGTGCTGGAACCAGCGTGTCTCACTGATGCGCAGGGTGTTGGCGTCACCGGCGGAGGCGCGATCACGGTCCCTGCTATGTTCGCGTTCGTGTTCATGGTCGTCGTGTTTCCGCCCACGGCTGCGGCCGGCGTTGCGGGCGAGGAAATCGCTCACCTCCCTGGCGCTGGCCGCGTCCAGGGAAGCATCGGTACCGAAGTGCTTGTTCAGGCCCGCCATCATCTTTTCCCAGGCCGCGGCCGGCAGCAGCGCGGGCGGATACGGCACGTGGCAGGAGCCGCACTCGCTGCGATACGCGGGATTCGCGACGTCATAAGCATGACCGTCCGCCCACACCCCTGGGCTGGCGGCGGCCAGGCCGGCGATCAGGGCCCCGGCGCGCAGCAAGCGCGGCGCCGGCAGATCGGCTCTCGGTTTCTTCATTGCTTGCTCCATGAGTTGGAATGTCTCTTCGATTCGATTTCAGTGAGGGCGTGGCCTTCGGCCCGCCACCGGCTAAGCCTCGACTGCCAAAGCCGGGCCGTTTCAGGCCGGAAAGCGTGGAGGATCAGCGCACGCTCATCAGATAAGCCAGCACGTCGCCCTTCTCCTGTGGCGAACACTGCCGATCAAGGGTGTCGTTGCAGTTGCGGCGGAACCACTTTTCCACCTTGGCGGGATTGGTGAAGCGCTCGGCGTTGGCGGACGGCGCCAGGGGATCGATCTTCTTTTCCGTCTTGGCGTGTTTCCCGGAACCGGCCGGGTTTTCCGTGTGGCACGACGCGCAACTCCATTCGCCCCCATGCTGGCTCTTGAAGAACTGCGCGCCGCGCTGGGCTGAGAATCCCTTGAAAGAACTATCCACCTTGCGGGCATCGGCCTCGAAGGCCTTTAGGAAATCCGCCGGCGCTTCCGCCCGCGCCCCAGCCACCATGGCGACACCCAAAAGCAGCGCGGCGGCTGCAATTCGTCTTTTCATCATGCTCTCCCATCGAATGCGGTTTGTTGACGGGTCGCACTCTAAGGCCCCAGCCTTAACGCGGACTTAACGGTAGCGGCGGCCTCGGCCGCCCCGAGCGCCGAAGCTTTCGCGTAGAATCCGCGCCGTCATTGGGGAGTAGCCGCCCTGCGCACCGCACGGGGCCTGCGTCAACACACTTGGCCGTCCGGCCATGGCGCAGGCAGCTTCGAGCCTGGCAAGACCTTTGACCACGTCGCCTCCGGTCGGGCCGGGGGAGCGGTGTGGTCATTGGATAGTCGCCGGCCCTGGAGAACCCCTTGGAAGCATTTCTCGTATCGACCGGCATCGTCGCCCTGGCGGAAATGGGCGATAAAACTCAGTTGTTATCCCTGGTGCTCGCGGCGAGATTTCGCCGGCCAGTACCCATCATTCTCGGCATTCTGGTGGCAACGCTGCTCAATCATGCGCTGGCCGGTGCCGCCGGGGCCTGGATCACCACGCTGCTGGGCAAGGACGTGCTGCGCTGGGTGGTAGGGCTTTCCTTCATCGCCATGGCGGCCTGGATACTGGTCCCCGACGAACTGGACGACGATGACTCCGTGACCACGCATGTTGGCGTGTTCGGCACCACGGTGGCTGCCTTCTTCATGGCGGAGATGGGCGACAAGACTCAGGTGGCCACGGTCGCCCTCGCGGCACGTTTTCCCGAACTCGTCTGGGTGGTCGCCGGCACCACGCTGGGCATGATGATCGCCAACGTGCCCGCCGTGCTGTTCGGCGACGTGGTGGCGAAGAAGGTCCCGCTGAAACTGGTCCACACCATCGCCGCAGCCATCTTCGCGGTGCTTGGTGTGCTGGCGATCCTGAACGTGGGCGAGGCCTTCTGAAACCGGAAAATCACATCGGGACGACGCGGGTGCCGTCCACGATGGTATTCGAGGGATGGCGCACCACCTGTTCGCCGGCCTTCAGGCCGCCCAGGATCTGCGCCTCCAGCGCACTGCGTTGTCCCACGTCCACCAGCCGCTGGCGGGCGCGGCCGCTTTCCAACACGAAGGCGGCCCATTTATCCCCCTGGCGGAACAGGGCGCTGGCGGGGATTTTCAGCACGTTGTCCGCGCTCCACACCACGATACGGGCCTCCACGCGGTAACCGTCGCCCAGCGGGCCGGGCGAATCGACAAAATCGGCGACGATGTTGGCCCGTTGCTCCTCCACGCCCAGGGCCGAGACCTTGGTGAAGGCAAAAGGCTCGACGGTGCGCACCTGGGCG
>JBAWHH010000083.1:0-4040 GCA_049593715.1 Rhodocyclaceae bacterium | reverse complement strand
CTGTAACCTCACACTAAACTTCTTGCAATACTCCGCCCACTACACTTCCTCGGTTTCCCTTGGCGAGAAAACCCATGCGTCTCCACGATTTCGTGCCCATCCGCGACGCCGACCTGGATTGCGGGCTGCGGATCGAAGATTGGTTCGGGCCTGAGTTTTGTGCTGTCGACGAAAGCGGGCAACTGGTAACGACGTTGCGCAATCAGAACCTCCTGTTGCGCGCCCAGGCCCTCCTGCGAGGGTTTGAAGGCCTGGATGCGGACCAAACGCGGCGGCGTCTCGCCGAATTGATCGCTCTGGCCGAGGTCGTCACCCAGCGCGACTACGACCTGGCCGTGCGGCGGGCGATCCGCGAGCGCGCGGCCGACCGCGCCCATCGCTGGCGTGCCGAGGATGGCTCGTCCGGCGCTGCCCCCTGACATGGCACTAACCGAATCTGCTCGCCTCGACGCGGCCGCGTCGGCGGGCGGTCCTGAGCTCGGTCGATGCATTTACTGCGAACAGCGCTGTGACGGTTCCGCGATCTTCCACGGCTATTGCCACGAACGGCATAAGCAGACCACCGCTCCGGAGCCCTCCTTCCCCCCCGGGCAGCGGGGCGGCAGGCCCGACCTCCTCGAATAACCCGGCCCGCTCGGCCGGCGAGCGTGCCAATTGGCGGGTCAGGGTGAATTCGTGCCCCTTCATCTCCGCGCAGGCGGGAATCCGGATTCGTCAATCTATTCAGGGCGTCGACCACTATCTTGATGAACGAAACGGACTCCCGCTTGACCCCGCGGGAATGACGGCAAATCAATTGGTTGTGGATAGAACGAATTGACCGCAGTTGGCGGATCGTCCCCCTTGCGACCCCGGGAGGGCCCAAACGCGCAGCCGCTGGCGCATCCAAAGGCGCCGCAGACTTGGGCCGGTTGGTACAAAAGCACCATCTTCTTGCCATCGTCCTTAGCATTTCTGTCATCTCGCGCTGGTATCGTCTTCCGCCTTTGGTGGCCTCCGCCCGGTTCCATCCGTCACGCCCTGCCGGCCGAGATGGCCTTCCCATCGACCAGGGCTCAGGAGGTGCAAGTGAATCAAATCCGCCGTTCGCGGCGCGTTCCCGCTGCCGTGCTCGTCGTCGGCGCTTCTCTCGGCTTACCCAACGTCGCCGATGCGTCCCTTGCGGTCCGATTGGTCAACGGCGCCCACACAGTCACCTGCGCCGACAACACCGCCTGCGACGGCAGTGCCGAAGACGGAAACCTGCTGCTGGCCAACCAGTCGATCGGCGGTTACTTGTTCAATCTCACCATCGGCGTCAGCAAACCGCTGATCGGCACGGCCGATCAGCCGCAGTTGCAACTGACTGATCTTTCCCTCACGCCTTTCGGGTCGGCGAGCGGCCCGCTGTCGGTGTTCATCAGCGACACGGGCTTCACCGGACCCACCGGCCCGACGCCCTACCAGTTTGCCGCCGCCGGAACGGCAAACGCGGCGGACGTATGGTTTCGGGCGTATGCCGATATGGGAAACAGTCTGTTTGGAACGGGCGCCCTGATGGGCGAACTGGGTCCGTTGTCCGGGCCGTCGTTCAGCGGTACCCGCCCGGTATCCTGGGCTGGGCCCGCATCGCCCTATGCGATCACCCTGGCCGCACAAATCAACCCGCTCGGTTCGGGCTTGAGCCTGACCAGCGTTAGTGCGCAACTCACGCCCGTGCCTCTGCCGGCCGCGGGCATGTTGTTCGGTATAGGGCTGATCGGCCTTCTGGGCATGGCCGGACGTAGAGGGGTCGATCCTGCGCGGTGAAAGGTTGCCTGGGCGGTGCCGGCGAATCTGGCGCCGCGCTTCGTCTCCGCTGAAACGCATCCGGGCCTTCGAGCCGCACAGCACGAGGGCGATCCGGTCAGGGGTTCCGCCCTTAAGCTATCTGGCCGCCGTTGCCGCGCTGCTCGCAGCACTGCCCAGCCACGCCATCCTGAACGGATTCCCGGCAACTTCGGTCCCCGCCGTTGCAGCGTCCACGGTGGCCATTCTCATCGAGGACCGAAAAACCCGTGGCCCCGACGGCCGCCCCGGCTTCTATCCGACGACGGGCATCCTGATAACTCGGGACTGGGTGCTCACCGTACGCCACGGTTTCACCAAGTTTCGCGGCAAACGCTATGTTCCCCGCCTGAGCGTCGGCGCCACGGAAGGCGGGAAACGCGTGTCGCTGGCAATTTCGGCCGACCGCATCTTCATCCACCCGACGTTGGACTTGGCACTGGTCCGTGTCGAGGGATGGAATCCGCCATTCAGTTTCCGGCCAGCGCGACTGGCCCCGCCTCCACCAATATCCGAGCAGGTTCTGCTGGCTGGCTTCGGCCAGACGAAGGACGCGCCGGCGGGTACCAGCCTGAGAGCGGTCGAAGAGCCGGTCTCGGCTCCCGCCGTGGTCGACTCGTCGCGGCTCCCTGATTTGTTCCCGCCCCACTTGGCAGCGCATTACATGGAAATCGACCAGCGCGACGGCAAAGGCTCGTGCAGCGGGGATTCCGGCGGACCGGTGTTCCGCCGTGTCGAAGATCAACTGGAACTGGTGGGCATCATCGCCGGCAACGCCTCGTTCGACGGCCGCCACCCCTGTCTGGAGTACAGCTACGCGGTGCGGATCGATGGGGCGGTGGATTGGATCGCGGCGGTGACGGGCAAATCCTTCAACTTGCTGACCCGCGCATTCCAAGACTGACCGCCAGCGGCCGCATTTTCGGCTATGTCGCAATAGCGCGACGACATCCGCCGACGCTGCGGAACTGGACGGGGCTCAACCCTCTTGGCAAGCGTTCGGCCTTCCGTCACCGCGAAAAACCCCTCGTCCGGGAAATCGGGAGGCCCCCCTCGCGGATCCGGTCACTCCTGATGCATTGCAGCCTTGGTTTGCCAGAGGGCTACTTGCTGCGAACACGGGCCAGCATCGTTGGTCCGCAAACCCGGCCAGCCGCATAGACCGGCGCCTGAGCACGTAACCAGGGAACTGCTGGCGACCCTTGGCAACGCCGGGTTGGATGGAACGGTAACCGGAGCAAGGATCGCGCGGACGCGATCGCCGATCTGGTCGCATAGAAATATGGTCATGCAGTCAGGCGAGTTCATGGCATCTCATCCTAGTGCGCTTGTGTTACACGAAAACGCGGGAACAAAGCCTGCGCCAAGCCCCTGGACTGTCGGCGCCAGATTCCCGCCTCGTCCGGCGAAACCCCGGTGCGCTCGACCGTTCCCCTCCCTCTCTCGCTTTTCGCCCAGGATCGCCCCACGCCCACAGCAATCGAACTGCGGGCCACCTCTCAGGTGGCCCCTCGCAACCACTGCACCATGGCCGACTACGTCTATCGGCTAGCGGTGCCCTTTGTCGCGGAAGTTATCGTCATCGTGGCGCTGGCGATCGCGCAGCTTGTCCTTGATCACCACCACGTCCTTGTCGCCGCAGCGGGCAGGCGGATTCCGGCCGAACACCTTGACGACGACGTCGATGCTGTCGCTCAGGTTCTCTATTCGTGTCAGGGTGACCGACTGGCCCGGAGCCAGCGTCGACGGCGCCCCGGAGACCGGCGTGTCGAACGAATCCTTGACGACCAGACTGCTGATCGGCGTCGTGCCGGTGTTCGTCACCACGTACTTGAACGTCACCGGCGTAGAGGCGTAACGCGTCGCCCAGGCGGGAACCGGGTCGCCGTGCATGCCGTAGGTGGAGTGGCGGCAGGTATGGCCGCCGGCATCGAATTCCTCGTGCTCCCAATGCTTCGGCGACTTCGTCACTTTGATGCGGCATTTGTTCTTGAACGGGCCGCCATCCACCGAACACAGCGCATCGACGTCAAGCTTGCAAGCCCCGGATGGCGGCGGCAGCGAATCCACCGTTCCGAGCACGCCCTTGGCCTGGCCGGTGAAATTGCTGTCAAAAGTCCCGGCGAAAGGCGTCTGGAACTCCGTGCTGACTTCGCTCACGACGCTGACGGCCAGATCCTTGCCCGTGTACAGCGGCGCCAGCACGCCGGGCACCGCGGTGTCGAGCTGCAGTC
>JBAWHH010000082.1:0-8008 GCA_049593715.1 Rhodocyclaceae bacterium | reverse complement strand
GTGCTGGATGTCCTCGATCCGGCGACGGAACACAAAATCGCCGAGGTACCGGCCGCCGATGCGATGGATGTGGATCGGGCAGTGGAGTCGGCTCGCCATGCGTTCGAAACCGGCCCCTGGCCCGACGCCGCGCCGGCCCAGCGCGAACGGCTGATGCAGCGGCTGGCCGACCTGCTGGAATCCCGGTCGGAGGAACTGGCGGAAATCGAATGCCTGGACAACGGTAAGACCCTGGCGATGGCGCGGCTGGACGTCTCCCTGGCGGTGGATTACCTGCGCTACATGGCCGGATGGGCCACTAAGATCGAGGGCACGACGGTGGATGTGCCCCAGCCCGCCATGCGCGGGGCGCAGACGTTCGGCTACACCCGGCGCGAGCCGGTGGGCGTGGTGGCAGCGATCATTCCGTGGAACTTTCCGCTGCTGATGGCGGCCTGGAAAATCGGCCCGGTGCTGGCCACCGGCTGCACCATGGTGCTCAAGCCGGCGGAAGAGACGCCCCTGTCCGCCCTGCGCATCGGTGCGCTGGCCCTGGAGGCGGGGATTCCGCCGGGCGTCATCAACATCGTCACCGGCCTGGGTCCGGTGGCGGGGGCGGCGCTGGCAGCCCATCCAGGCGTCAACAAGATCGCCTTCACCGGCTCTACCGAAGTGGGCAAGCGCGTGGGCAAGGCGGCCATGGACAACATGACCCGCGTCACCCTGGAACTGGGCGGCAAGTCTCCCGTGATCATATTTGACGACGCCGATCCGGTGCGCGCCGCCGCCGGTGCCGCCCAGGCGATCTTCTACAACCACGGCCAGGTGTGCACCGCCGGCTCGCGCCTCTACGTGCAGCGGCGCAACTACGACAACGTGGTCGCCGAAGTGGCGAAGCGGGCCGAGAGATTCAAGCTCGGTCCTGGAATCGACCCGACCACCCAGATGGGACCGCTCGTATCGGAAGCCCAGTTGCGCCGGGTGTGCGGCTACATCGACAGCGGCAAAAGCGAAGGTGCGCGCGTCGCGGCCGGGGGAGGGCGCAGCGGCGAGACGGGCTTTTTCGTGCGCCCGACCGTGCTCGCCGACGCCCGCCAGGACATGAAAGTGGTGCAGGAGGAGATTTTCGGCCCGGTCCTGGTTGCGTTGCCGTTCGATGACCTGGATGACGTAGCGGCGTTGGCCCACGCCACGCCCTATGGCCTGGGCGCCAGCCTCTGGTCCAATGATCTTTCCCGCGTGCACCGGCTGATTCCGAAGATCCGCGCCGGAACGGTATGGGTCAATACCCACAACCTGGTGGTGCCTCAACTACCCTTCGGCGGCGTCAAGCAGTCCGGCCTGGGGCGGGAGATGGGCCGCGAGGCGTTGGACCACTACACGGAAACCAAGTCGGTGCTGATGGTGTTCTGATCTGCCACGCGCAGGGCGGAACTTGCTCAAGAACGCCCGCCGGCTACCGTCAGTGGAGCGAGTAGGCGCAGCGCTTAGAGCGTTTGCAGCGTACGACGGCCCTGTCGCCTTCGCGGCGCGAGGTGCAAGGAACGAACGGGCGTCTCAAGGCCCGGGTTCGGCGCAACCCGCGCATCCGAGCAGAACGATCCGCGTCGTTTGTCGCACACTCCGTCGGCACCGCGCCTGCGCTTTCGACAATTGAACCGACATGCCTTAGGAGCCGCGATGACCGATGCAGACCACGCCTTGCCTCTTCTACCCGGGGGCGGTTCTACCGTTCGGGCACTGCGCCCAACCCCGTTGTCCCATGCCGCACCGGATCGCCTGTATTTTGAGTTCACCGGCCGCGGCGGCGAGTATTTCGGCATCTGGATCGTGAATCTCCTACTGACGCTGCTGACGGTGGGAATCTACTCGGCGTGGGCGAAGGTGCGGCGCACGCAATACTTCTACCGCAACACCAACCTTGCCGGCGCGAGTTTCGATTACCACGGCGACCCCTGGGCGATTCTCAAAGGGCGGCTCATCGTTTTCGCCTTGCTGGTCGTCTACAACCTGGCCGGCACCTTCGAGCCGCTGCTTGCGCTGGCGATCTTCGTCGTGATCGCCGCGGTGATGCCGATCCTCCTGCTGCGGTCGCTGCGCTTCCGCGCGGCAAACACCAGTTGGTCCGGGTTGCGCTTCCGCTTCGACGGCGACCAGCGCGGTGCTTACCGCGTGTTCCTGCTTTGGCCGCTGCTCACCGGCTTGACGCTGTACCTGCTCGGGCCGATGTGGCACCAGCGCCTGAAGGCTTACCAACATAACTCGGCGCGTTTCGGCACTGCTCCGTTTGCCTTCGATGCGTCGGTGGGCGCGTTCTACGGTGTATATCTGCTTGCCTTCGGGACGGTCGTTGTTGCCGTCCTGATTGCCGGTGCGCTCGTCGTTGGCGCCGGCCATCGCGACCCGACGGTCATGGCGTTTCTGCCGCTCATCTTTATCGGCCTGTTTGTTGGAATTCAGCCGTTCCTGATGGCGAAATTGCAGAATCTGGTCTGGAACCATACCGGCATTGGTCCTCACAGGTTCGAAAGCAATGTGAAGACCGGCAAGCTGGCCTGGATCGTCTTCACCAACCTTTTCGGGATCATCTTTACGCTCGGCTTGTTCCGGCCCTTTGCGGAAATTCGCCTGGCCCGCTATCGCATCGAGTCGATGACGCTGCTCGCCGACGGGCCGATCGACGATTTCGTCGCCGCCCAGCAATCGGCGGTGAGCGCCACCGGGGAAGGTGCCGCTGACCTGTTCGATATCGATATCGCGCTGTGAGCCAGAGCCCCGGTTCCCGTCCACTGCCGGCGGTCGATGCCACCTATTTCGACGGCCTTACGGCGCGGCGGCATCGGGTTCGGCTGAGCCTCGTCGGCGAAACGCTGCACATGGACGGCGATTCCGCATCGCGGCTCGCCGTCCTGCGCGAACTGCGCATCTCTGAACCGATGGGCCGGGCGCCGCGGCTGATCACTTTTCCCGATGGCGCCTATTGCGAGGTGCGCGACCATGCCGGGCTGGCGCATCTGCTCGCCGCCAGCGGCCACCGCGAACCGGCCCACATTCGCTGGCAGTTCGATTTGCGCATGGTGCTGGCAAGCCTCGCCCTGTTTGTCGGGCTGGGTTTTGCTGCCTATTTCATCGGTTTGCCGGCCGCCGCCGAGTGGGCGGCGCCAGCGGTGCCGGACGGTGTGCGCCGGGCGATTTCGCAACAGACCCTGGAATTCATCGATGGCGGGCTGATGTCCGCCTCCCGATTGCCCGCCGAGCGCGTTCGGCCAATCGTCGAGCGCTTCGGCAAAATGCGTCCTCCCGGCGATGGCACGCCGATCGGCCACCGGGTGCTGTTCCGCCATGGCGGACGGCTGGGCGCCAACGCCCTTGCGCTGCCCGACGGCACCCTCATCGTCACCGATCAACTGGTGAAGCTGTCTTCCAGCGACGACGAAGTGGTCGCTGTGCTGACGCACGAACTCGGCCACGTCGCCCGGCACCACGGATTGCGCATGGTGTTCCAGAGTTCTCTGGTGGGCGTGTTCCTGACCTGGTACATCGGCGACGTCAGCAGCCTGCTCGCGGCGGCGCCCGCCGTCCTGCTGGAGGCCCGCTACTCCCGCGACATGGAAAGCGAAGCGGATTCCTACGGCGCCGCGATGTTGCGGGAGAACGGCATGTCCCCCGGACTGCTCGCCGACGCACTGGAGCGCCTCGACGCCGCCCACAGCCGCAAAGGTGGCGAAGTGCCAAGCTACCTCGGCAGCCATCCGGAAACTGAGAGCCGCGTTCGGGCTCTGCGGGGCGGCCCATCCACGTAGCCAGCGGGGGCCTTGCCCGGCGGCAAGGGCGCAGGTATAAGGCCTTCTCGCGCGGGAGACGCGCCGCGAATCGTCCTCTCTCAAATCAGGTTGCTGCATTCTGCGGCCCACGGGTTCCCGGCGACAACAGCGCTTGGCGCAGTCACTCATCGAGATCCGCTTGGGGGCAAGCGGGCGGCTCCGGAATCGATGCGTCGAAGCGGAATACAAGACCTGGGGGATCAATGCAAGTCAGGCCGTTCAGTGTTTCGCTTTGGGCTTTCGCCCTGTGGGGTGCCGGCTTTCCCGTTGGCGCTGCCGGTCCCGACGCAACGACCATGCTGGTGAATACCTGTGTCGCCTGCCATGGTCCCGGCGGATCGAGCCAGGGTCCCGCCACTCCTCACATCGCCGGTTTGGCGCCGGATACGTTCATCGATGCCATGAAGGCCTACCGGGACGGGTCGCGCCCGGCAACCGTCATGGACCGCATCGCCAAGGGCTACACCGAAAACGAAATCGAGTTGATGGCCGACTATTTCTACAGGCAAAACCCTGTGCGCCTTGCCCAGCCGACGGAAAGCGACAAGGCGAAGGCCGGCGAGGCGCTCCACAAGCAACATTGCCAGAAATGCCACGCAGACAACGGCCGCAAGGATGAAGACGGCACGGGGATTCTGGCGGGCCAATGGCTGCCGTACCTTCTCTATTCCATTGAGGATTTTTTGGCGGGCGGGCGCCAGGCGCCGAAGAAGATGGCCGCAGAGATGAAGCGAATACGCGATGCCGATCCCGAGGGACTGGAAAAGCTGATGCATTTCTATGCCAGCCAGAAGCAGGGGCCGGGACGATGACTATCGATCGCCGGAGCCTGATCAAGCTCGGTGCGTATGCCGCCGTCGCCGCTCTTGGCGGTTTTCCCCTCTGCGGCCGGGCGGCCGGAAAGCGCGTCGTCGTGGTTGGCGGGGGCGTGGGCGGGGCGACCGCTGCCAAATACCTGCGCCTGTTCGATCCATCCATCGACATCACCCTGATCGAGCCCAACGCCGACTACACCTGCTGCTTCATGAGCAACGAAGTCTTGTCCGGGCTGCGTACCCTGGAGTCGCTGTAGTTCGGCTATGGCGGGTTGTAGGATCGCGGCGTCAACGTGATGCAGGCCGCCGCCACGGCCATCGATGCCGCGGCCAAGACGGTGACCGTGGAGGGAGGAAAAACTTTCGCTTTCGACCGCTGCATCGTCTCGCCCGGGGTGGACATGAAATACGGCTCGATCGCCGGGTACAGCGAAGCCGCGGCCGAAGTCATGCCCCATGCCTGGAAAGCCGGTCCGCAGACGGTACTGCTGCGCAAACAACTGGAGGCGATGCGGGATGGCGGCGTGGTCATCATCGCTGCGCCGCCTGAACCGTTCCGTTGCCCGCCCGGACCGTATGAACGGGCCGGTCAGATCGCCCACTACCTGAAGCAGAACAAGCCCAAATCCAAGGTGTTGATCCTCGACGCCAAGGATGTTTTCGCCAAGCAGGCGCTGTTTACCTCAGCGTGGAAAGCGCTCTATGGCGACATGGTGGAGTGGGTGCCGTTCTCGATGGAAGGGAAAGTGACCAAGGTCGATCCCGCGACCATGACGGTGTTCGCCGGAGAACTGGAATCCGCCCACAAATGCGACGTCGCGAACATCATTCCCGCCCAGCAGGCGGGCAAGATCGCCAGGATCAGCGGGCTGGCCGACGACAAAGGCTGGTGTCCGGTGGATCACGCGACCTTCGAGTCTTTGCTGCAGAAAGGCGTGCATGTCATCGGCGATGCCTGCATTGCGGCGCCGATGCCGAAGTCGGCCTACAGCGCCAACTCCCAGGCCAAGGTGTGCGCCGCTGCGGTGGTGGCGGCGCTGGCCGGGGTCAAGGCTGCGCCGCCCGCTTACACCAATACCTGCTACTCCCTGGTTGGCCCCGACTACGGCATTTCGGTGGCCGGCGTCTACAAGTTGGAAAGCGGCAAGCTGGCGGCCGTAAGCGGCGCCGGCGGCTTGTCGCCGGAAAACGCCCCTGCCGAGATACGCAAACGCGAGGCGCAGTACGCCCAGAGCTGGTTCAGGAACATCACCCAGGACACGTTTGGCTGAGCCGCGGCGGAAAGCCGCCCGCCGCCGCGGCGCTGCGCGGCGTTCAGACTGCCTGCCGGACGCCCAGCTTCTTCAGCACGATCTCCAGCGGGCAGAAGCGGGTGAAGCCGCTCTGCAGCAGATTGGCGCCGACGAAAGCGGTCAGCCAGAGCCAGTAGTGGCTGTGGTACACCGATAGCAGCAGTGAAACGAGGATGACGCTGCCGGCGAAAATGCGCACGAGTCGGTCGGTGGTCATGGTGGTTCTCCTTTTCAGGTGGGTTGGGCGGGGGTTTCCCGCTCGGTGCGGAATTGTGGCCGCTTGTGCATCGCGGCGTAGTACAGGACGGGGATCACCACTAGGGTCAGCAGGGTGGATACCAGAATGCCGAAGATCAGGCTGATGGCGAGCCCCTGGAAAATCGGATCGTCGAGGATGAACAGGGCGCCGATCATGGCGGCCAGCCCGGTGAGAGCGATGGGCTTGGCGCGGATCGCCGCCGACTGGATCACCGCCTCGGCAAAGTCCATCCCCCGTGCCACCTGGTCGTTGATGAAATCCACCAGCAGGATGGAGTTGCGCACGATGATGCCCGCCAGGGCGATCATGCCGATCATCGAGGTGGCGGTGTATTGGGCACCCAGCAGGGCGTGGCCCGGCATCACGCCGATGATGGTCAGCGGGATGGGCGCCATGATGATCAGCGGCACCAGGTAGCTCTTGAACTGCGCCACCACCAGCAGGTAGATCAGCACCAGGCCGACGCCGTAGGCGATGCCCATGTCGCGGAAAGTCTCGTAGGTCACCTGCCACTCGCCATCCCACTTGATGGCGAAGCCGGCGTAGGGATCGGTGGGCTGGCGGATGAAGTACTCGCCCAGGTTGCCGCCCTGTTGCAGGGCCATGTTTTCCACCTTGGCGCGGATGTCGAACATGCCGTAAAGCGGCGAATCCAGTTCGCCGCCCATGTCCCCCAGGACATAGACCACCGGCAGCAAGTCTTTGTGGTAGATCACTTTGTCGCGCTCGACGGCGCGCGCTTCGACGACTTCGGAGATGCGGATCAACTGGCCGTCGCGGGCGCGGACCTGCATGGCGAGCAACTGGTCGAGGGAGTTCTGCCGTTCGGCGGGAAGGGTGACGCGCACCGGGATTTCGTATTTGGCTTCGCCGGTGTGGGCCGGCGTGACATCCTCGCCCGCCAGGCCGAGGCGCACCACGTCCACGATGTCTTTCTGCGCCACGCCCAATAGGGCCGCCTTGCTCTGCAGCACCCGCAGCAGCACCTTGGGCGCGTCTTCGTCCACCGTATCGTCAACGCTGATGATGTCGGGCAACACTTCCATTTCGCCGCGCACGAGCTTGGCCACCTCCTGCTGACGCACGTAGTCGGGGCCGTAGATCTCGGCGACGATGGGGGAGAGCACGGGCGGGCCCGGTGGGACTTCCACCAGCTTCACGTTGCCGCCGTATTTGTTGCCGATGCGCAGTAGATCGTTGCGCACGGCGCCGGCGATTTCGTGGCTCTGCCGGTCGCGCTGGTGCTTGTCCACCAGATTGACCTGGATGTCGCCCATCTCGCTGGAAGTGCGCAGGTAATACTGGCGCACCAGCCCATTGAAGTTGATCGGCGAGGCGGCGCCGGCGTAGCTCTGGTAGTCGGTCACCTCCGGCACCTTGGCCAGGTACGCGCCGAGTTCATGCAGCACCTTGGCGGTTTCCTCCACCGGCGTGCCCACGGGCATGTCCAGCACCACCTGGAACTCGGACTTGTTGTCGAAGGGCAGCATCTTCAGCACCACCAGTTGCACCACGGCAAGGGAAACGGAAACGGCGATAGCGGCGAAGATCCCCAGCCACAGCCAGCGCCGCGCCCGCTTGCCCGTCCGCCCTTCCAGGAACGGCGTCATGGCGGGGCGGAACCAGCCGACCAGCCGCGCCGTGACGCGGTCTTCCCCATGGCCGCCGGGGTCGCCGTGGGCGCCGCCCAGCAGTTTGAGCGCCAGCCAGGGGGTGATGACGAAGGCGATGGCCAGGGAGATGAACATGCCCATGGACGCGTTGATGGGGATCGGGCTCATGTAGGGCCCCATCAGGCCGGTGACGAAGGCCATGGGCAGCAGGGCGGCGATGACGGTG
>JBAWHH010000081.1:0-6471 GCA_049593715.1 Rhodocyclaceae bacterium | reverse complement strand
TGATGGACGGGACGCTAACCTTCTTCGTGCGTGACAACGGGGCCGGTTTCGACATGGCGTATGCCCAGAAGCTGTTTCAGCCTTTCCAGCGGATGCACGAACCGGGGCGTTTTGCAGGGACCGGGATCGGCTTAGCAATCGTGCGGCGCATTATCTATCGGCATGGCGGTCGAATCTGGGCCGAAAGTGCCACCGGAGAAGGTGCAACGTTTTTCTTCACGCTGCCGGCGTGATGGGAAATCCCTTGCACCAGCCGAGCATCTAAACCAGCCCCGACCAACGCTGCAGTCGCAGCGCAACCAGGAATCCCTCCATGCCCACACGTTCCCCTCGCAAGAAAAAATCCACCAGCACCAAGGTGGCGGAACTCGTTTTCGCGGTGCCGCAGGTGGTCGCCCATCGGGTAACGCGCATGGCGCTTGCCGGTCCAGTCCTCTCCAAGCGCGACCGCCGAGAGTTCAATCTCATGGTGGCCGAGAAAAATGTCGCCTTTGCCCAAGCGTGGCAGGCCATGTTCAAGCAGTCCGTGCGTGCGAACCAGACACTGGCAACCACTCTCATACGTTCAGTTTGGTCACCGTCGGCACCAAGCAAAGCCTCGGCCGGGAAGGCGGCCGCTCAGTTGCAGGACGCCGCCCTCGGCGTGTTCGGCAAGGGGTTGTCCCCCTTCCACCAGAAGGCCGTCGCCAACGCCAAGCGCCTCGCCCGAACCAAGGTTCGGTAATTCATGGTACCTGGCGAAAATGGTTTGATTGCTGCTTCGCCGGGCTCGCTCAATCTGCATCGTTTCCTGGACAAACCCGCTCAGGCACGCTGGTATTGGCTCTCATGATATTCAGACAACTATTCGATCCAGTCTCGAGTACTTACACCTATTTGATCGGCTGCAAAGCAACCGGGCTGGCTGTATTGATCGACGCGGTGCTGCCTGGCTGGCAACGTGATCTCGCGGAGTTGAGCGCCCACGGTCTGCAGCTTGCCTATACGCTGGATACCCACATTCACGCTGACCATATAACGGCCGCGCGCAAACTCAAGCAGGAGACCGGCAGCAGGATCGCCCATCCCGCGCTCGACAAGCTGGCTTGTACCGACACGCCGTTGGAGGATGGCAGGCCGCTGGAACTCGGCAGGCTGCGGATCGAACCGCTGTTCACGCCGGGACACACCGACGGGCACCATTCTTACCGCGTTGGCGAACGCCTGTTCACGGGCGATGCGCTGCTCATCGATGGCTGTGGGCGCACCGATTTCCAGAATGGCGATGCGCGGACGCTTTACCGAAGCGTCCGCGAAAAGCTCTTTGCGCTGCCCGAAGACACGCTGGTTTATCCGGGTCATGACTACCAGGGCCGGCGGGTGTCGAACATCGGGCAGGAGAGAACGCGCAACCCACGGCTCGGCGGCGAAAAATCGCTCGAAGAGTTCGTCGCCTTGATGGCGGGGCTGAACCTTCCCTATCCCAAATTCATCGACTACGCCGTGCCGGGAAATCGCCAATGCGGCGTGTGCCCAAGCGGAGTGCCGGAGGATTTGCAGCAGTACTGCACACACATTGCCGAAAGTCGGCAAGGTTAGGCTGCACCGCGCTTCCGGTTAATTTGTTCTACCCACAACCCATTGATTTACTGTCATTCCCGCGGGGTTAAGCGGGAATCTAGCTCGTCTCTCAAGATAGCTGTCAATGCTCTGAATAGACTAATGAATCTGGATTCCCGCCGGCGCGGGAATGACGGAGAACAAATTTACCGCGACACCGCGCTTCCGGGTGTGCGGCGACAACGGGAAGGGCTGGCGGTCAAACGCTCGCCCTGGACAATCTGAGGAGGCAAATATGGGCTCGACCAACAGGCAAGTCGAGGTCGCCATCATCGGCGCCGGCACCGCGGGTCTTGCGGCGCTGCGTGCAGTGAGGCGCGCCACCGACGATTTTCTGCTCATCAACGACGGCGCTTTTGGCACGACCTGTGCCCGCGTCGGCTGCATGCCATCCAAGGCGCTGATCGAGGTGGCGAACGCCTTCCACCGGCGCGGCTTTCTCGCCCGCACCGGCATCAGCGGTACGGAAGCGTTGGGCGTGGATACTGCGGCCGTGCTGCGCCACGTGCGCTCCCTGCGCGATCACTACGTCAGTGGCGTTCTGGCGCTCACCGAAAAGCTCGGCGACCGGGTCATGGCCGGCCGCGCCCGATTCGTCGACCGGGAGACACTGGAGGTTGCGGGCCAGACGATCCGCGCACAGCGGATTATCGTGGCCACCGGATCGAGGCCCGCAGTGCCGAAAGCCTGGCTGGCGTTCGGCGACCGGATTCTCACCAGCGACACACTCTTCGAACAGGAAAGCCTGCCGCGCCGCATCGCAGTCATAGGATTGGGGGCGATCGGTCTCGAAATGGCCCAGGCCCTGGCCCGGCTCGGCGTCGAAGTGACCGGATTCGATGCCCTCCCGCATGTTGGCGGGCTGACTGACCCGCACCTGGCCGCCCAGGCGAAGGGCTTGTTCGCCGAAGAGTTTGCGATGCATCTGGGCCAGCCGGCGGAGCTTGCCGCGGCAGGGGACGCGATTCGCATCACCGCTGGCGACGAATCAGCGACGGTGGATGTGGTTCTGGGTGCGTTGGGCCGGCGTCCCAACCTCGACGGTCTGGGGCTGGACTCGCTGGGGCTGGAACTGGATGCGCACGGGAAACCGGAAATCGATCCTCACACCATGCAGGTGGCGGGCACGCCAATCTTTGTCGCGGGCGACGTCAGCGGTCTGCGGGCGCTGCAGCATGAAGCCGCCGACGATGGCTACATCGCGGGCGGCAATGCCGTGGGTGCGCAGATCGAGTGCTTCAAGCGGCGCGTTCCCCTCGCCATTGTCTTCAGCGACCCCAATCTGGCAGCCGTGGGGCAGCGTTTCGCCGAGCTGGCGCCGGGGGAGTCGGTCGTCGGCGAGGCGGATCTAAAGGGCCAGGGCAGGCTGCGCATGGCCGCTGCGGACCACGGGCTGATACGGCTTTACGCGGGCGCGCGGAGTGGGCGCCTGCTGGGGGCCGAGCTTTGTGCGCCCGCGGGTGAACACCTTGCTCACCTGCTGGCCTTGGCGATTCAGCAGGACCTGACGGTCAACGACATGCTGCGCATGCCCTTCTACCATCCCGTGGTCGAAGAGGGGCTGCGAAGTGCACTGCGGGACGCGGCGTCCCGGCTTCCAGGTAGTGGCGGCTCGGATCTCGCCAACTGCAGCCAGGCCGGCGCGGACGCGCTCGACTGACGTTCAACACGGGATCGGCGTCGCGGGCAAAGAACCCGGCCCAACGTACCCGCTGAAATTGAGTCCGCGCCGGAGAGCAGCGTCTATCGCCGACTAACACCGCGCCTTGGCCCGGCTTTCCGTCCCCTGGGTATCGAAAGCCATATACTCGGCCATTGCCCGGATATATTGCGAAGAGGCCCATGTCCCGCGGGGTCGCCGATCGCCCAATGAATACCCCTGATCACTGGATCCAGCGACTCAAGATCGTCCTGGTCAAATCGTTGGCATCCTGGGTCGAACACCGGGCAGCCAGCAAAGGCGCGGCCCTCGCTTTCTACACACTGTTCTCCGTGACGCCGATCCTGGTGATGGCGATCGCCGTCGCCGGATTCTTCTTCGGCGCCGAGGCGGCCCAGGGGGAGATCGTTGCACAAGTGGAAGGGCTGGTAGGACCGAACGGCGCCCAGGCGATCCAGGCTTTGCTGGCAGCCGCGCGGGATCCCGCCTCGGGGAAGGTGGCAACCGTTCTGGCGAGCGGCCTGCTGCTGCTCGGCGCCACCAGCGTATTCGTCGAATTGAAGGGCAGTCTGGATGAAATCTGGGGGATCGACGAGTCTTCCGAATCGGCGTTTGCCGTGGGCTTCCTGAAAACCCGGCTCTTGTCCTTTGGAATGGTGCTGGTTCTGGCTTTCCTGCTGCTCGTCTCCCTGGTGGTCAGCGCTGCACTGGCCACCCTGGAGCAGTATCCCGGGGCACTGGGGGCTCCGGCTGTGGTTCTTTCGACCACATCCGCCCTCATTTCCTTCTGCGTCATCGCCTGCCTGTTTGCAGTCATCTACAAGACGCTGCCGAACGCCCCCCTGTCGTGGTGGGACGTCTGGATCGGGGCGGTCTTTACGGCAGGGCTCTTCGGCTTGGGGAAGTACGCGATCGGTTTGTATCTGGGCAAAAGCGGCGTGGCATCGGGCTTTGGCGCCGCTGGATCCGTGATCGCACTGCTGTTGTGGCTGTACTACTCGGCACAAATATTCTTTCTCGGCGCGGAGTTCACGCGGCAGTACGCGCTAGGCTTCGGCAGCTTGCAGAGCAAATTGCCGCGTGTCGAGGGAACGGATCGAGACGGCAACCGCCAGGCGGAGAATGGGAGTTAGAAGGCAAGGGCTGCGCTTTTGCTGGCGGCCCGGTGTTCGACCCAGGATGCCATCGATATCACCAGGACGACCTTGAGTGCTTTGATTTGTTTAGGTTGCTGTCTTTTTGCGGCGCTCAGGTAGGGAAAGGTGCTTCAGCCTTCGGGCTGCGACCGATCTTGGAAGATGGCGCCGGGGGCGCTTGGCGGCGAACCTCGTCAGACGTTCTTCCAGGTCGATGCGCTGGAGCGTGATCGCCCTTCTCCGGCGGCAGGTGCTTCCGGCGAGTGGCCATTCTCCACGGCCGCGAACGGCAGCAAGTGCAAAACCGCGCTCATCGCGCACTGTCCAGCGCCTTCAATAACGCGGCGAAGAACTTCTCCGGCAAGATCGGCTTGGCGATGTGATCGTTCATGCCGGCTTCCAGGCAGGCCTGACGATCCTCCTCGAAAGCGTCCGCGGTCATCGCCAGGATCGGCGTCGTGGCGTAGCCGGGAAGCTGCCGAATCGCTCGCGTGGCCGCCAGTCCGTCCATCGCCGGCATTTGCACATCCATCAGGATCAGATCGTAGCCATGGGACCGGGCCATGGCCACCGCCTCGGCCCCGTCTTTGGCAAAGTCCGCCGCGATGCCGGCCTGCTTCAGCCACATGTCGGCAATCGTGCGGTTGATTTCATTGTCCTCGGCAAGCAGCAGGCTCACGCCGGCCTGGGCGCGAAGAAAGAGCGCCTTGGCCGCATCCTGCGGCGGCGGTTCTCCTTGCGGGTCGGCGGCCTTTTCGGTGCTATGACCCAGTCGCGCGGTGAGCCAGAAGAGGCTGCCGCCGCTGGGTCGGGATTCCATGCCGACCTCGCCGCCCATCAAGCGCGCCAGATGGCGGTTGATCGCCAGCCCGAGCCCGGTGCCGCCATACCGGCGCGTGGTGCTGTTGTCCGCCTGTTCAAAGGGGGCAAATAGCCGGGTCTGCTGCTCGGCGGTGACGCCGATGCCGGTATCCTCGACGGCAAATCGCACCAACAGGTCCTGTTCGTTTTCCTCGACCACCCGGGCGCGCAGGGTGATCTTGCCCCGTTCGGTGAACTTGACTGCATTGCTCAGGAAATTGAGCAGCGCCTGGGTGAGGCGCGTCACGTCGCCATGGAGCAACCCTGGCACGCCGTTGGTGTCGATCTCGAAGGTCAGGCCCTTGTCGCGCAGCCGCTCGGCAGTCAGGGTACGCAGGTTGTCGCACAGGGCCGCGAGGCTGAAGTCCGCGTGCTCCAGCGATACTTTGCCGGCCTCGATCTTGGACAGATCGAGGATATCGTTGATGATCGACAGCAGATGGTCGGTGGCGGCGGCGATCTTGCCCAGCTTATCCGCCTGATCGCCGGAGAGATCCCCACCACGCCGCAGGATGTGGGTCAGGCCGATGATGGCGTTCATCGGCGTGCGGATTTCGTGGCTCATGTTCGCCAGGAATGTGCTCTTGGCGCGGTTGGCGACCTCCGCATCGTGCGCCCGCCGTTCGAGCTGGCGATTGAGCGATTTGATCTCGCTGGCGCGCTGCCCCACCACGTCTTCCAGGTGATTGCGGTGCCGGTCCAATTCCTCCGCTGTGTCTTTGCGCTCGGTGATGTCGCGCGAGAGCAGGGTCACCGATGCGATCTCGCGCTCCCGAAACACCGGGGCGGCGACGGTTTCATACCAGATCGGCTGTCCGTCCGGGCCGGGCACCCGCACTTCGAAACGCCGGGTCGAGCCGCTGTCAAAAACCTGGCGGATGGCGTTGCGGGCCCGCTCCCGGTACTCGGCGGCGACGGATACCGTGGCATCGGTGCCCAGTAGATCCGCGAAACACCGTCCGGCGGCGGCCCGGTTGGTGAACAGAATCCGGTAGTGGCGATCGACGATATGGACCAGATCCGGGGTGGCGTCCATGACCGAGTTGAGGGTTGCCTCGCGCGCCTGGAGTGCCTGTTCGGCCTGGCGCGTGGCGGTCATGTCCACCGCCACCAGGCGCAAGCTCTCGCCCGCGGCACTGGCTTCCGCCTCGACATGGACAAAGCGCGGCTCCGCGGGCCCGTCCGCGCCGACCAGCGTGAGGTCAGCGCTCTCAC
>JBAWHH010000080.1:0-5733 GCA_049593715.1 Rhodocyclaceae bacterium | reverse complement strand
GCCTGCAAGGCGTGCAATCGGGCGCGTAGCGCGCTCACCTAACGGGTGAGTACCACGGAAGTGGAGAAATGCAGTTTCCACGAGCGGTTAGCTAACCTTTCAAGCGGTCAACTGAGGTTTCTAGGTTGAAGGCCTTTCGGCCTATTTTCCCCGCACGCCGATGACTACCCGGTGGTCCTGACGATCATCCAGCAGCGTAATCGCGGGCTCATCCTGCACCACGCCATCTACGCTGACACTCATCTCAGTACTCGCTCCCTGCTCGCCGACCGGCGTTTGCGCGACTTCGATGTGATAGGTCGTTTCCCGATAGCGGTAACGAATCTTGAAGCCCTGCCAATGCGCGGGCAGGCACCCGGCGAGGGATAACTTGCCGCTTTCTAGCCGCAGTCCGAGCAGGGACTCGACGATCAACCGGTACATCCAGCCGGCCGAGCCGGTGTACCAGCTCCAACCGCCACGCCCGATGTGCGGCGCAACGGCATAAACGTCGGCGGCGACGACGTAGGGCTCCACTTTGTAGATGGCGACGCCCTGTGCGGACGAGGCATGATTCACCGGGTTGATCATGGACAGCAACTCCCAGGCGCGCTCCCGCTCGCCCAGTGCGGCAAACGCCATCGCCGCCCATACCGCCCCGTGGGTGTACTGCCCGCCGTTTTCCCTCACGCCCGGCACGTAGCCGCGGATGTAGCCCGGATTCAGGGCCGATGCGTCGAAAGGCGGGTCAAGAAGCTGAACCAGCGCGTACTCGCGGCGAACCAGCCGATCGTCCACCGCGGTCATCGCCAGGCGCGAGCGGGCAAGGTTGGCGGCCGGCGGACCATTTCGGTCTCCGGCACTGCAAAGCACGGACCAGCTCTGGGAGATCGAATCGATCTGGCACTCCGCGTTGTCGGCCGATCCCAGCGGGGTACCATCGTCGAAATACGCACGCCGGTACCAGCGGCCATCCCAGCCGTACTCCTCGATGCTCCGGCGCAACAGCGCCTCCTCGGCGTGACAAAGATCGCCGAACCCAACGTCGCCCCGCCCCTGGGCCACTTCGGCGAAGCGCCTGAGCACTTCGCAGAGGAAGAACCCCAGCCAAATGCTCTCGCCTTTGCCATGGATGCCGACCAGATTCATGCCGTCGTTCCAGTCGCCGGAACCGATCAAGGGCAAGCCATGCTCGCCCCTTTGCAGCGCGTGCCGGATGGCACGCACGCAATGCTCGTACAGCGTGGCCACTTCGACGGAGCGCCCGGGCAGATCGTAGTAGGAGTCGTCCTCCGGATTGACCGGGCGGCCGTCCAGGAACTGCACGGGCTCATCCAGCACCCCGGTATCGCCGGTGGTCGTGACGTAGCGGCTCACGGCCAGGGGTAGCCAGAGATAGTCGTCCGAACATCGCGTGCGTACGCCGCGCCCGGCCGGCGGATGCCACCAGTGCTGGACATCGCCTTCGGCAAACTGGCGGCTGGCACACAGCAGCAGGTGTTCGCGCACCCGTCCCGGCTCGGCGTGCACCAGCGCCATCATGTCCTGCAACTGATCGCGGAAGCCGAAGGCGCCGCCGGACTGGTAATAGCCGCTACGCGCCCAGATCCGGCACGCCAGCGTCTGGTACACCAGCCAGCCGTTGGTCAGCACATCGACGGCTGGATCAGGCGTTTCCACCTGGATCGTGCCCAACGTGTGGTTCCAGTACTGCCACACCGCGTCGAGCGCTGCCTTCGCCGCCGCGGCGCCGCGGAAGCGCTGCACGAGGCTGCGCGCGTCGTCGGCATCGCGCCCGACACCGAGCCGGAAGACAATTTCGCGCTCCTGCCCGTCGACCAGATCAAAACTCACCTGGATCGCAGCACAGGGGTCCAGGCCGGCACCGACCCTGCCGGACAAGCGCGTGCGATTCAGCGCCGCCGGGGTTCGCAGCGAACCGTTGCGTCCGATGAATTCGGCCCGGTCCCCCGTCACCGTGCGGGTCGGGTGATCCGCGTCGGAGAAAGCCACCCGGTCGGCGAACTCCGTCCCATAGGGATTGCGTGCATAGAGTGCGCCGCTCTGCGGGTCGGTCTCGGTAACCACGTGCATGGCGGATTTTTCCCGCAGATCCCCCAGCACCCACTCGACGTAGCCGGTGGCGGTCAGTCTGCGCGGACGGCCCGACTCGTTGCGGACCTTGAGCACCGAAAATTTCACGGCGGCATCGATGGACACATAGACGCAGAGTTCCGAGCGAATTCCGGCCGACCGGGTCTCGAAGACGCTGTAGCCGAACCCATGCCGGATGACGTATCGGGCACTGGCGCGGGCAGGCAAGGGCGTGGGGGACCAGAACTCGCCCGTTTCTTCGTCCCGCAGGTAAAGCGCCTCGCCGCAGGCATCGCTCACCGGGTCGTTGTGCCAGGGCGTGAGGCGGAATTCGTGGGCGTTTTCGCTCCAGGTGTAGGCGGCGCCGCTCTCCGAGACGACCGTGCCGAAATGGGGATTGGCCAGCACGTTGACCCATGGCGCCGGCGTCACCTCGCCTGGGGCGAGCCCGATGACGTATTCCCGCCCATCGTGGGTGAAGCCCCCCAGGCCATTGAACAGGATCAGATCCGGGCGCGGCCAGTCGGGCCCGAAAGCGGCGTCCGATGTGCTCGGGAAGCGGGGCACGCGCCGGGGGTTGATCTTCGGAACGCGCGGCTTCAACACGGCGCGCCGATCGACCTGTTCCTCCAGCGTTCCCGCACTGTCCGTGATCACGGCGCGCGCCACCGACTGCAGCAGGATGCGGTCTTCGCTGGAGATCTGCTCCGCCGGCCGCACGAAAATTCCCCCTGGCCGATCGATCACGCTCGCTTCGATGCCCGAGGCGATCAGTCCCATGATCTGGTCCTGCAGTCGCTGGCGGTAACCGGCGTGGTCTTCGTTCCAGATTACCAGGTCCACCGCGAGCCCCTTCAGGCGCCAGTAGGCATGGGCCTGCACGAGCTGGCGCACGAGATCGATATTCGCCGCATCGCCAATCTGCAGCAGCACAATCGGCAGATCGCCCGAAATGGCGTACCCCCACAGCCCGGACTGGCCGCGGCGATTGCGGATAAGCACCGCCGGATCGGCCCGCAACTCGGCGTTGGCGAAGAGGACGGAACCGGCCAGGCGGGCATAGAGCTGGGCATCGTTTTCGATGGCGTTGAGCTGCTGCAGCACCACCTGGCTGTGGGTCCAGGCCAGGTCGAAGACGCGGTCTGCCAGATTCCGGTCCTGATACTTTTCCACCAGACTCACGGCGGCATCGCGGCTCTCCGCCATGCCGGTCACGATATCGATGGTGGCCGATTGCCCCGGGTCGAGGGTGAGGGGCACGCGGATGGCGACGATGGGATCCAGCACCGACCCTGCAGTGCCGGAGAGCGGCGCGGGGTCGCCCATCGCCAGCGGATTGGCCGCCGTTCTGGTGCGGCCGATGAAGCGCAGGCGATCCGTTTCGTAGGAGACCGGACCGGTCTTTGCGCCGTGCACCGTTATCCGATGCAGCATCCACGGCGCCTGCTCGCCCAGCGAACGGGGCCGGCGCGTGCACAGGATGGCGTGCCGCTCCGGCAGGATCTCGGTCTGCACGAAGAGATTGCTGAAGGCCGGATGCAGCGCATCGGCGGCCGCGGGCGCGATCACCACTTCGGCGTACGTCGTTACATCGATTTCCCGGCGCTGCCGCGATCGGTTGGTGATGCGCAGCCGGCGCAGTTCGATATCGTCCTCGGGCGAGACAACGATCTCGGCATGGGTCTCGAAATCGCCATCGCCGCCGGCTTGGGTCGCGCTCTCGCCGATACCGGCGCCGACGGCGTCGCGGCGGCGAAATTCGGCGCGCCCTTCCGAGAAGATCGCCTCGAAACTGCGCGCTGGCTTGAGCGTCGGCTGATGGCTGGTCGACCAGAAATCACCCGTGGTTCCCCTCGTGATCTCGCGGATGTAACAGAAGGTGCCCCAGTTGTCGCAGGTGCCGTCTTCGCGCCAGCGCGTGACGGCAATATCCTTCCAGCGGCTGTAACCGCCGCCCGCCTGGGTGACCATGACGTGGTAGCGGCCGTTGGACAACAACTGCACCTGGGGCATCGGCGTATCCGGACTGCTGAACACGCGAATCGGCGTCTGCGCGGCGGCCCACGCTCCACGCACCTCCGAGAGCTGCGCCGTGTGGGAAAACAAGGCGGTGGCCTTGGGGATCCGCTCCTGGAGCAGCAGCAGGACCGCCTGGAACAGGGGATCCGCCTCGAATCGCCGCTGCATCGGGCGTTCCAGCAACAAATAACCCAGGGCCAGCAGACTCATGCCCTGGTGATGGGCCATGAAGGCCCGCACGATGGTGTGCGACTGCCCGCGTCGCTGGCGCGCCGGCGTGTAGTCGATGGCCTCGAAGAACCCGAACTCGCCGACAAACCCATCCGCCGCCAGCCGCTGCAGATTCACGCACGCCGCTTCGGGCGCCACCATCAGCGCGAGCGCCGAAGCATAGGGCGCGATCACCAGATCTTCCGCCAGGCCGCGCTTGAGCCCCAGGCCCGGCACGCCGAAGGCGCGGTACTGGTAATTCAGATGCACGTCGACGGTGTTGTAGGCGGATTCGGAGATGCCCCAGGGGACCGCGCGCTGGCTGCCGTACTCGATCTGCCGTGCCACCGCCGCCTTGCAGGTCTGGTCGAGCAGGGTGTTGTCGTAGGTGGGCATGACCAGCAGCGGCATCAGGTATTCGAACATCGAACCGCTCCACGACAGCAGCGCCGGTTCTCCCCCGGTGCCGGTGAGCAGCCGCCCGAGGGCAAACCAGCTCTCCTGGGGCAGTTGTCCCTGGGCGATGGCGACGAAACTGCACAATCGCGCTTCGGAGGCCAGCAGATCGTAGTAGCTGGCGTCTGCCCGGTGCTCGGCGACGTTGTAGCCGATGGTCAGCAACTGGCGCGCCTTGTCGAAGAGGAAGTCGTAGTCCATGCCCGCCAGATCCCCGGCGCGCAAAGCCAGGCGCTCGATGGTGGCGATGCGCTCCCGGCCACGGGTACTTCCCTGCGTGATGGCGCGCTGCAGATCGGCGAACCAGGCGCACTGGGCGGGTGTCCATTCGGGCTGTGCATTCATGCTCTGCGCGTCCAGCCTTGCCAGTGCGCCGAGGGTCGGTATGGCGACCGTCTCGTCGAACACGGCAAGGTAGGATTCGAGCCCGCCGGGGGGCGCCGGCAGCAACAGCCACGGCGCGAGGAACGTCAATTCTTCGAGCGCTTGGCGGCATTGCCGAAGCAAGGCCTCGCTCCACCCGGCGTCCTCCTCCTCACTGTCCGCTGCCATCAATTCGCTCGTGGTGGTCCCGGAATCGCGGCGACCTGCACTCGCAACGGCAAAGGCGGCCACGCTGGCTGACAGCCGATCGAGGCAGCGGTAGGCCCCCGCCAGCGTGGCAGCGGGCGCGGCAACGGCAGCTTCAAGATCCTCCACAACCACCGCCAGTGGGCCCGAAACGACCGCACCGGCACCTTCCTCCAGAATCCTGACCGTGTCGCGCAAACCGTCGAAAAGTGCCGGCGACAGCATTCGGTCATCGACCAGTGCGAGCAGCCCCGCACGCAAGGTCAGCAGGTGGCCGGCGAGGTTGCCGCTGTCCACCGTCGACACGTACAGGGGCGGCAACGGCTGCAGTGTCTGGGTGTCGTACCAGTTGTAGAAGTGCCCCCGGTGGCGCTCCAGCGCATCCATCGTGCCCAGGGTATTCGC
>JBAWHH010000079.1:0-2164 GCA_049593715.1 Rhodocyclaceae bacterium | reverse complement strand
CCTCATCGTTGTCCGTCTTCGAGCCGGCCTTGCGCGCCACGGCGAAGGAGCAGGGCATGCCCAGTTCGTCTTCCAGGTAGTGGCGCACGCCGCGGGCGTAGGTTTCGTTGGCGACGATGCCGAAACTGGCCGTGCCGAAAAAGTCCTGGGTCACCGACCGCCACAGATCCCAGACCGGCTTGATGGTGGTGTGCTTTTCTTTCTCGATGAACGGCTGCGGGTCCAGCCCCAGCAGTTCCCCCAGCGATTCGAGGAACTTGGTCGTGCTGTGCAGGCCGATCGGCGCCTGCAGATAGGGGCGTTCGAGGGCTTCGCAGAGCATGCGGCCGAACTCGCGGTACATGCAGACATTGACGTCCGCCTCCGCCAGTTTCGGCACGTCGGCCAGGTGGCTGCCGAGCGGGAAAACCAGGTTCACTTCGGCGCCGATGCCTTCCACCAGGCGGCGGATTTCGGTCAGGTCGCTGGGCGTGTTGAACATGCCATAGCTGGGACCGATGATGTTCACCTTCGGCTTTTCACCCGGCTGGCGCGGTTTCGGCGCGGGGACGCGCTTGCTGCCGTACTGGGTCCACAGCCAGTACATGGCGCGGTTGGCGCACTCCCACTGATCTTCGTCGATGGTGCGCGGCAGGAAACGTTGGATGTTCGTGCCTTCCGGCGTGACGCCGCCGCCGATCATCTCGGCGATGGAACCGGTCACCACCACGGCGGGCAGGTCGGGGTCGAGGGTGGCATGGGCGCGCTTCATCGCGCCTTCCGTGCCTTCGCGGCCCAGTTCTTCCTCGCCCAGTCCGGTGACGACGATGGGCAGTTCGTGGGGCGGCAGGGCGTCCGTGTAGTGCAGAACGGAGGTCACCGGCAGGTTTTCGCAGCCCACCGGGCCGTCGATGACCACCTGCAGGCCCTTCACCGCCGTGAAGACGTAAACGGCACCCCAGTAGCCACCAGCGCGATCGTGGTCCAGAACCAGCATCAGATCATCTCCTGGGCCTTGCGCTGCTTCACCAGCTTGATGGTGTGGCGCTTGTATTTTTCGCGGAACTCGGGGTGGTCCTGGGGCAACTGCTGCCAGACGCCCGCCGTGGGGCCTTCGCCGACACCGGCGAAAAAACTCTTCATGGTCTCGAAACGCTGCTTGTTGCCCAGGGCGGCGTTGATCACCGTCGCCAGCGACCCGGCGCCAGCCGGCCCCATGAGCGGGCGGGCCGAAATCAGATTGGTGAAATACAGCGCCGGGATGGTCTTTTCCTTGGCGGCCTGGACGACCGGAGTGGTACCGATGGCGAGGTCCGGCTTGAACTCGCGAATCGCCGCCAGATCCTGCTCCAGCGACGCGCGGTACTGCACATGGACACCCTTGGCCTCCAGCCACTCGCGGTCAGTGTTGCTCCACTGGGTGCGCGGACAGGCGGTGCCGACATAGGGCACGTCCGCGCCGCTCTCGATGAGCAGGCGAGCCACCAGCAGTTCGGAGCCTTCGTAACCGCTCAGCGTGATGCGCCCCTTGATGGGCATCTTCGCCAGGGCGCCCTTGATGGCGGGCAGCATGCGGTTCTTGGCGTCGTCGATCTTGTCCTGGGCGACATTGGCGGCCTGACCGATGGCCTGCAGCCAGGCTTCGGTGCCGTCGTGGCCGACCGGGGCGGAACCCACGATAGTGCGGCCTGCCGCGTTGAACTCGCGGAAGCTGGCGGTGTAGAAGGGGTGGATGCCGGCGACGGCCACGCAGTCGAGGGCGGCGTAAAGCTCACGCCACTCGCGGGTGGGCACCACCTGGCCGGCGGCCAGGCCCATGGGTTCCAGCATCGCGCCGATGGTCATCGGGTCGGCGGGGAACATCTCGCCCACCAGGGTGATGGTCGGCTTCTCGCTACGCCCGCCCCGCGGCGCCTGCACCGGGCCCTGCTCCGCCTCGTTGCGGGCATAGCGCAGCATGGCGCCCGCCAGCACGTCCTTGGCTTCCGCATGGGTCGGCACGCCGAACCCCGGCACGTCGATGCCGATGATGCGCACGCCGTTGATTTCCTTGGGCAGCAGTCGTAGTGGCACGCCGCTGGCGGTGGGCACGCACAGGTTGGTGATGATGATCGCGTCGTAGAGGGCGGGGTCGGCGATCTTGAAGACCGCCTCACGGATGTCCTCGAACAACTTGCCGGTGACC
>JBAWHH010000078.1:0-4139 GCA_049593715.1 Rhodocyclaceae bacterium | reverse complement strand
GAGTACGGGCGGGTGACGCCGTCCGGCAGGGTGACTTCCTTTAGGCCGAGGGCGAAGTCTTCGCCGGTGGCCGGGTTCTGAATGTCCACCGTCCAGGACAGGGTGCCGCCGGTGCCGGTCTTGGGCTCCTGCAGCGCAAAGACGGTGTCGATGACCGGCGTGGGGGAATCGTCCTCCAGGGCGCCAAGTTGCTCGCAGCGGTAGCGGATGACCTGGGCCATGGCGGAGACGACTCCGGGCACGCGGCGCTTTTCGCCGTGGGGCGGGAAGGCCATGTCGTAGGGGTCGCCGATGGTCTTGGCGAGCACGTCGAGCTTGAGCTTGAGCCAGGCGTGGTCGTTGGCGCGCATGTCCATGGACAGGGTCTTAGCCACGGCGCCCAGGCCGCGGGGCTGCTCAGAACCGTTCACCCACACTTCGAAGGGCACGGACTTGCCGTTGGCGATGTGGCCGACGAACAGGGCGAATTCGCCGTGGGGCGTTTCGATCATGTAGGTCCAGGCGGCGTTGCCGTCGGTCAGGCGCGGACGGCCCGGCCAGCGCAGGCTGGAGAGCACCGGGGCGGGCAGCTTGGCGATGGAGAGGCGGCGGTTGGCGTCCATTTCCACGTCCTGCGGCTGTTTCTTCTCCGGCGTGTCGACGGAGAGGATAGAGCCGAGCACCTTGTTGGGCCGGTAGGTGGCCAGGCCCTTGAGGCCGGCTTTCCAGGCCGTGAGGTAGAGATCTTCGAACTCGGCGTAAGGATAGTCCTCGGGGACGTTGACCGTCTTGGAGATGCTGGTGTCCACGCAGGGCGCGACGGCAGCCACCATGTCTTTGTGCGCCTGGGCGGAAATCTGCAGCGCGGTGACGAAGTAAGGTGGCAGGTTCTCCACGTCGCCGCCCTGGTGTTTGTAGAGGCGCCAGGCGTAGTCCTCTACGGAATACTCTTTGAGGGTGCCATCGGACATGCGCTTCTTGCGCGTGTAGGTCCAGGAGAACGGCGGCTCGATGCCGTTGGAGGCGTTGTCGGCGAAGGCCAGCGAGATGGTGCCGGTGGGGGCGATGGACAGCAGGTGCGAGTTGCGGATGCCGTGCTTGCGGATGGTCTCCTTAATCTCCTGGGGCAGGCGCGAGGCGAAGTTGCCGCCGCTAAGGTAGAGGTCGGCGTTGAACAGGGGGAAGGGGCCGCGCTCCTTCGCCAGTTCCACAGAATAGAGGTAGGCGCGGTCGCGCATGTATTCGGCGATGCGGGTCGCCATGGAGCGGGCTTCCGCGGAATCGTAGGGCAGGCGCAGCATGATCAGCGCGTCGCCCAGGCCGGTGAAGCCCAGGCCGACGCGGCGCTTGGCGGCGGCTTCGGCCCGCTGCTGCTCCAGCGGCCAGTGGGTCACGTCCAGCACGTTGTCCAGCATGCGGATGGACACGTCCACCACTTTGCCGAGCGCCGGAAAATCGAATTCGGCCTTGTCGCTGAAGGCCTTGCGCACGAAACGCGTGAGGTTGATGGAACCCAGGTCGCAGCAGCCGTAGGGCGGCAAAGGCTGCTCGGCGCAGGGGTTGGTGGCCTCGATGGTTTCGCAGTAGTAAAGGTTGTTGTCGCGGTTGATACGGTCAAGAAAGAGGATGCCGGGCTCGGCGTGGTCGTAGGTGGAACGCATGATCTGGTCCCACAGTTCCCGCGCCGGGACCTTGCGATAGACCCACAGGCCGTCGTCCCGGAAGTAAGCGCCGGCGGTCTTGATCTCGCCGCAGGGCTCGGCGCGGTGGGCGAGTTCCACGTCGCCGCCCGCCTCCACCGCCTGCATGAAAGCGTCCGTCACGCCGACGGAGATATTGAAGTTGCTCAGATCGCCTTGGTCCTTGGCGTGGATGAACGCTTCGATGTCGGGATGGTCGCAGCGCAGCACGCCCATCTGGGCGCCGCGGCGGCTGCCTGCGGATTCGACGGTCTCGCAGGATCGGTCGAACACCCGCATGTAGGAAACCGGGCCGCTGGCGCGGGACTGGGTGCCACGCACCATGGCACCTGCGGGTCGGATGGAGGAAAAATCGTAGCCGACACCGCCGCCACGCCGCATGGTTTCGGCGGACTGCAGCAGGGCGATATAGATGCCGGGCCGGTCGTCGGCGATTTCGGAGATGGAATCGCCCACCGGCTGCACGAAGCAGTTGATCAGGGTGGCGCAGAGGTCGGTACCGGCGGCGGAGTTGATGCGCCCGGCGGGCACGAAGCCGTTTTCCTGCGCATCGAGGAACTGGCGCTCCCACACGAGCCGCTTGTCTTCGGCTTCGGTAGCGGCCAGCGCCCTTGCCACGCGCAGGCGCACATCGGTCACGCTGGCCTCACTTCCCTTGGCGTATTTCTCCAGGAGCACCTCGGCGGAAATCTCCTGTTCGGCAAGGACGGCGACGGTTTCTTCCTGGGCAGTCAGCGTGTCGGAATGTGCGGGTTGTCTAGCCATAGTCGGTCCAGCCTCTCTTCAAGAATTCGTGGGAACGGTGCATCACGGGCAGCACAGGATAGCGTTCCGGCCGGCGCAATGGAAGAGTTTTGGAGAAATTTAATATTATTATTAATCAGATACTTATAAATTTATCTTGTGGTATCAAAGAGATAAAACAACTACATTTAGTGGGTTCTCCGGGAGTCGATGTAACCCGAGGCAAGCGATCGCTGGCGGGGTTTCGGGCAGCCCGGCGGCAGGGTTGCCAGGGGGGAAAGTGACGGCAATACCGGCGCTTGGGGCCGGACTTCCGGCTGGGCAGATCAGCCGCTGGAAGGCGTATGGACAGGTGGTCGGACTAACGAAGGGGGATGTGTCCAGGCACGCCGAAACCTTGCTGCTGGTTCTGGCGTTAGGGTGCCACAAAATTGCGAGGGACAACCCCCGCGATGGCAGCGGTGTGGGCGCGGCTCCCGCGCCAGCTACTTGCGGGGCACCGAGACGAAAATTTCGTCCGGCTTGATCAAGCCCAGTTCGAAACGGGCCCGTTCTTCGATGGCGTCGTGGCCGGACTTGAGGTCTTTGACTTCCGCCTCAAGTCCGGCATTGCGGACTTCCAGCTTGCGATTCGCCTCCACCTGCTCAGCCAGCTTGCGATCCACCTCGAGCACCCGCAGCCAGCCGCCCTTACCGAACCACAAGGGCCACTGGAGCAGGCCGATCAAGACCAGGAGCACAAGGCCCGGCCAGCGACGGTGCATAGGCGATCAGCGCTTGATGGAAAAGAACGCGCTGCGGCCCGGGTAGGAAACGGTATCGCCCAGATCTTCTTCGATGCGGAGCAACTGGTTGTACTTGGCGATGCGATCGGAACGCGAGAGCGAACCGGTCTTGATCTGCAGTGCATTGAGACCGACGGCAATGTCGGAGATGGTGGAATCCTCGGTTTCGCCGGAGCGGTGGGAAATCACCGAGGTGTAACCCGAACGCTTGGCCAGTTCAACGGCGGCGAAGGTCTCGGTGAGGGTGCCGATCTGGTTGATCTTGATCAGGATCGAGTTGGCGATGCCCTGGGCGATGCCTTCACGGAAGATCTTGGTGTTGGTGACGAACAGGTCGTCGCCGACGATCTGCACGCGGTTGCCGATCTTGTCCGTGAGGATCTTCCAGCCCGCCCAGTCGCCTTCCGCCATGCCGTCTTCGATGCTGATGATGGGGTACTTGTCCACCAGCGTGGCGAGGTAGTCGGCGAACTGCTCGGCGGTCAGTTGCAGATTCTCCGATGCCAGATGGTATTTGCCGTCCTTGTAGAACTCGGAGGATGCGCAATCGAGGCCCAGCACCACGTCCTGCCCCGGCTCGTAGCCCGCCTTTTCGACGGCCTGAAGGATGAGCTGGATCGCTTCGTCGTTGCCGGAAACGTTGGGGGCAAAACCGCCTTCGTCACCGACGGTGGTGGGATAACCCTTCTTGTCCACCAGTTTCTTCAGGGACTGGAACACTTCGGCACCGCAGCGCAGGGCTTCGCGGAAGCTCTGGGCGCCCACCGGCAGAATCATGAATTCCTGGATGTCCAGGTTGTTGTTGGCGTGGGCGCCGCCGTTGACGACGTTCATCATCGGCACCGGCATCTGCATCGGCCCGGAACCGCCGAAGTAGCGATAAAGCGGCAGCCCGGCTTCCTCCGCCGCGGCCTTGGCCACCGCCATGGAC
>JBAWHH010000077.1:0-3282 GCA_049593715.1 Rhodocyclaceae bacterium | reverse complement strand
GCTTGGTGGGGGCCTGGTTGGCGGCGACCAGGGCCAGTTCGCTGGCCACGAGGTGCAGGGCGCCTTGGGCGTTGCTTAGGGTGACTTGCCCTTCGAAGGTGGCCACCCGCGCCTGATCGGCACCCACGTCGATGGCAAATTCGGTGCCTTCCACCCCTGCGTTGACGAAAGGCGTGTTGATCTTGAACGGCTGCGGCGTGCGGGTGATGACGTGGATGGCGCCGCGAAGAAGGTCGAGTATGGTCGCCTTCGCAACGCCTTCCTGCTTGGCTTCGCCGATGGTCAGCGTGGATTCCTGATCCAGGCGCAGCGTCGTCTCGCCATCCAGAAAGACGGCGGCGCGGCCGTATCTGGCTACTCGCACTTGGTCGCCGGGACAGAGCCGGGCACCCGTGGGCGCTGTCAGCCACGGGCCGACCGCCGGTGAGCGCATATCCACGACGCCTTGCACCGACACGATCTTGCCTGCCGGGCTGGCGCATTCTCCCGCGGCCCGCGTGTCCACCGTCCAAAACAGCGCGCCAAGCACCATCACCGCTCCCAGCGTGACGCCGCTTCTGCTGGGAACCCGTGCCTGGATGCGCGCTGCTCTTCTCCTCGTAGAGCGCATCGTCGAACCCCGACTGCAGTTGTTTTCTCCGCAACGCCACCGCGGGTGCTGAATTGCTGTCTGGCCCCAGTATAGGGCAGGAAAAACCCAAATTGAAAGCGTCGACGCCGGAGCGTTGGAAGCGGGCTATTTCGAAGTCATGAAGATGGTACCGTTCCAGTCGCTGCCGGGCGGACTGGCCGCCAGCCGCGCGCACTGCACAACGTAGAAGAGGGCCGGCCCGTCTTTCGGCATCTGTTCCAGTATTGCCGCCAGCGCCGCCTCAGCTTCGTCCCAGCGCCGCTGGCGGAACAGAATCAGGGCAGCCGCGAACTGCCCGCACAGCCAGGTCTGCTCCGGCGTCGCCTCTTCCCGGCGCACCAGAAGTTCCGCCACTGCCACGGGAGATTTCTTGCCGACGAGCACGAAATCCCCCAACGGCCGGAAAAGGAACTCGTCCAGGCCTTCCAGCACTTCGGCCGACAGCAGCAGATTTGAACCGAGTTGTTTGCCCAGGCTTTCGATGCGGGTGGCCGTGTTAACGATATCCCCCACGGCGCGGTATTCGTAGTGTTGCCCGGCGCCGATGTGGCCGAGCAGCATCCGCCCCGCGTGCAGCCCGATGCGGGTAGGCACTGGCGGGTGATTGGGTGATCGATTGAACTCCTCGACGGTGGCGGCGATGTCCAGCGCAGCGTGGCAGGCCTGCCGCCGCAGCACGTCGCTGGACGATGCCCCTGCCCACACCGCCAGCATCGCATCCCCGACCACGTCCAGCACCACGCCCTCGTGGCGAGCCACCGGTGCAAAAAGGTGGCCGAAATAGTCGTTCATCAGTTCCCCCAGGGGGCCGGGGGCCATCTGCTCCGACAAGGTGGTATAGCTCTTGGCGTCGGTAGAAAGGCACACGCCATACACCACCTCGTTCTCCGCCGTGATCGGCCCCATCGTTTTCGCCAGCCGGTCCACCACCGGCGCCGGCACGAACTGACCGAACATGCGGCGCAGCGCGTCGCGGTCGCGGCGCGCCCGCGCATAGCGGAAACTCAGCGCCCCCAGCAGCGCGGCGGGCATCTGCAGGCACAGCGGCGTCACCAGGGGCCACCAGATCGACGTGGCGCCGAAACGCTGAACGGCGAACCCGAGGTATCCCATGGTGGCAACGATGGACAGCGGGACAACGGCCACGATGGGCAGATTGCGAAAAAGCATCCCCAGGGCTACGCCCCATGCAAGGATGAAAGCCAACGCCAGCAGGGGCTCCAGGGGCCGAACCGGCCGGTCTTCCAGCAGATTGGCGAACGCCGTCGCGGCAATCTCGATCCCGCTCAGATTCAGCCCGTCCGGCCGTGAGAACACCGTGCGGTAGTCGTCCCGCACTTGATCCTGCTCGATCGCCGTGGCGCCAGAAAACCCCACGAATGCCACCTTGCCAGCCAGTTCCGTGGTCGGCACCGATTCGCCGTTTCCCTGAGGCTCTGCGACGACGCGGTGATAAGGGATCGTCCGAATCGAGCGCGGCGGGCCGTAGAAATCCAGCAGGCGGCTTTCCCCTTCTGCATACAGCCCGGCGAGGGAGAGAGCCAGTTTTGCAATGCGCGGATCGGCGGCGCTGTCGTCCCTGAGACCCTCTTGCAGCCGCTGCGCCGCCCCGCGAAAAGCCGCGAAATACTGCCGCAGGCCGCGCATGTCCGCGACCACGTTGCGCGTCTGCAGCATGGTTTTCCCGTCCGGCGAAACCGCCGGTTCCTCCACGGCAGAACCTGATCTCAGCCGTGCCAGGATCTCGTCGAATGCGTCGACGGCATAGACCTGGAAGGCTACGATGGGCATGCAGGGGTTCTCGCCGCCGTTGCTCTTGAAGGTCCAGTAGGCGTCTATCCGTTCGGTCTTGGGCAGCACAAATGGGGCATAGGCCAATGCCGCGTCGGCCAGCGGCTGCACCGGGGCGACCACCGACTCGACCATGTAGGCCGCTCCGACGCCAGTGGCCGCCGACGGCTCCGAGTAAAGCTGGGCGCGTAGCGCCGCTACCAGCACCACGTTCCCCGCCTGGCGAATGGCCTCGGCCAGCGCACGATCCTGGGCGGGCTGAGGACTTGGCGATTCGAAAGTCAGGTCAAAAACGATGGCTTTCGCGCCGGCGCGGGTCAGTGCCTTCACCAGCCGCCCATGCATTCCCCTCGGCCACGCGTTGGGCCGCAGCGGCAAATTCAGCCGCTGCGCCGATTCGCGGTCGATCGCCACGATGACCACCTCAGCAGGCGCCGGCCGCGGACCGCGCAAGTGGAAAAGCCAGCTCAGGCCCCACGACTGCTCCAGCTCGGCCAGTGGCGGCATCAGCGCGGCGAAAACACCGGCCACGCCGATCACGAGACCAAGGGCGATGTGGGGTGGGCGGAAGGTCACGGCCAGACGAGGAGAGCGCAAGATGTGCAGGGGACATTCTCCCATAACGTTCTGCGTGCCCTGGACGAAGAGCGTTCAAATCCGGCAAGGTTCCTCGTCACCCGCGCCGACCTCAATCGGCTGTTCCCGTGCGGCTTGACAGCCCACCAATTAAACGTATGATTCAAACGACTGTTTAAGTCGGGTATTCCTGTGGCGGCTGCAGATCCAAAACTGAACGGCGACACGCGGGAACGCATTCTCGATGCGGCGGAAGCGCTGTTCGTGGACCATGGATTCGAGGC
>JBAWHH010000076.1:0-4701 GCA_049593715.1 Rhodocyclaceae bacterium | reverse complement strand
TGCGTACTTTGGCCGTGGCCTACCGCCCCCTCGATGCGGGCGAAGACCCGCAAGCTGTGGAGTTGCTCGAACGCGAACTCGTTTTCGTCGGTACCGTGGGCATCATCGATCCGCCGCGCGAAGAGGCAGCGGTGGCCATTCTCGAGGCCCACCGCGCCGGCATTCGCGTGATCATGATCACCGGTGACCACCCGCGCACCGCCGCACGCATCGCCGCGGACCTGGGCATCGTCGAGGCCGGCGCCGGCACCCTGACCGGCATCGAGCTTGATGCGTTGGACGATGACGGCTTCAGCGAGGCCGTGCGCCGGACATCCGTCTACGCCCGCGTTGCGCCCTCGCACAAACTGCGCATCGTCAAGGCGCTTCAGGCAGACGGCAACGTCGTGGCCATGACCGGCGACGGCATCAACGATGCTCCCGCGCTGAAGGCCGCCGACATCGGCGTGGCGATGGGGGTAACCGGAACCGAGGTGGCCAAGGAAGCGGCGAAGATGATCCTCGCCGACGACAACTTCGCTACGATCGTCCAGGCGGTGCGCGAGGGTCGCGGCATTTTCGACGGCATCCGCAAGTTCCTGCGCTACCTGCTCTCCTCGAACATGGGCGAGGTGCTGACCGTTTTCCTGGGGGTGGTGGGGGCGAAGCTGATCGGGCTGACGGACGCTGGCGCCGTCGTCGTGCTGCCGCTGCTCGCCACGCAGATCCTCTGGATCAACCTCATCACCGACTCGGGGCCGGCGCTGGCAATGGGCATCGACCCGCCCACCGACGATGTCATGGCGCGCAAGCCGCGGCACCTCAACGAACGGGTGATCGACGGGCCCATGTGGGCCGGGGTGATCCAGATCGGTGCGGTGATCGCCGCGGTGACTCTGCTGACGATCGACATCTTCCTGCCGGGTGGGTTGGTCGAGGGAACGTACGACCTCGACACCGCGCGTACGGCGGGCTTCACCGCGCTCGTCTTCGCCCAGTTGTTCAACTGTTTCAACGCGCGCTCCGAGACCAGGAGTGCGTTTTCCCACCTTTTCGTCAACCCGTGGCTTTGGGGCTCGATCGCGCTGTCGGTCGTGCTGCAGGTGGCGGTCGTCCACCTCGGATTCCTCAACCTCGCCTTCGGCACGGTCCCGCTTACCTTGGACCAGTGGCTGCTCTGCGCCGCGATGGCCAGTGTGGTGCTGTGGTTCGGCGAACTGCGCAAGCTGGTGAGTTGGGCGTTTGGGGCGATGAGATGACGATGCTTTTGGCGCCCTTTGGCGGGACTTGGTGAGCAATATGTCAAAGCCCCGTTTCCCCTGCCCCGTCCTGTACCGGCGGGCGGCGGTGGTCTCTGCCATGCTCCTGGCCGGCTGCGCCTCAATGGCGCCGCCCTATGAGGTGCCGGCGCTGCCGGTGGCGCCCAGCTATGGGCCCGATGCCGCCCAGGACGGCGCCCGCGCCGAGGCCATCGGCTGGCGCGACTATTTCACCGATCCGCCCCTGCGGGCCCTGATCGGGCAGGCACTGGACAATAACCGCGATCTGCGCATCGCCGTGCTGCACGTGGAAGAAGCGCGCGCCCTCTACGGTATCCAGCGTGCCGAGCAGTTCCCCACCATCGGCGCCCAGGCCAGTCTGGATCGTTCCCGCGTGCCCGCCGATCTGAACCTGACGGGCCGGCCGCTGCTGGGCAGCCAGTATCAGGTGGCGCTGGGAATGGCGAGCTGGGAGATCGATTTTTGGGGCCGCGTGCGCAGCCTGCGGGACGCGGCGCTGGGGAACTACCTGGCCACCGAAGCAGCCCGCCGCGCGGCCACCGTCGGGCTGATTGCGCAGGTCGCCAACAGCTATCTGGGCTTGCGCGAACTCGACGAGCGCATCGCCTTGGCGCGCCAGAGCGTCGCCAGCCGCGCGGAAACGCTGCGTATCGTCACGCGGCGCGTGGAAGTCGGCGCGACTTCGCGCCTGAACCTGACCCAGGTGCAGACGCTGCTGACCCAGGCCCAGGCGCTGGCCGCGCAACTCGAACAGGCGCGCGCCGCCCAGGCTCAAGCGCTGACCTTGCTGGTGGGAACACCCGTCGATCTGGCACCCCGGTCAGACCGCCTCGACAAACCGGATGGGCAGGTCGAACTGCGCGCCGGTCTGCCATCGGACCTGCTGGTCAATCGGCCCGACATCGTCGCTGCCGAACACGCGCTCAAAGCCGCCCATGCCAACATCGGGGCCGCGCGAGCGGCATTCTTTCCCCGCGTGACGCTGACCGGCTCGCGGGGGACGGCCAGCGCGGAACTGGACGGTTTGTTCGCTTCGGACAGCCATGCCTGGATATTCTCCCCCCGTATCTCGCTGCCTCTTTTCGACGGGGGACTCCGGCGCAACAACCTGAGCGTGGCGGAAGCGCGCCGCAACCTGGCGGTGGCCGACTACGAAAAGGCCGTCCAGAACGCCTTCCGCGACGTCTCCGATGCACTGTCGGCGCGCCGCTGGCTGGCCGATCAGGTTGCCATCGCGCAGACGGCCCTGTCGGTCCAGGCCGAGCGGGCGCGACTCTCCCAATTGCGCTACGACAACGGGGCCGCCGCTTTCCTGGATGTGCTCGACGCCCAGCGCGATCTGCTATCGGCGCAGCAGCAACTGGTGCAACTCCGCCGCGCTCAGCTCGCCAGCCACGTCAGCCTGTACGCGGCGCTCGGTGGCGACTCCGCCGACCCGCCGCCGCCGCCGCTCGCAACACCCCCCGCGAGATGACCGTCCCACAAGGCCGATAAACCACCATGACCCTCTCCCTCAAGCGAAAACTGACTGCCCTCGCGCTGGCGCTCGGCGCCCTCGCTGCCGGGGCCTATGCCTGGAAGGCGCTTCGGCCCAGTGGCCCCGGCGACGGTTTCGCCAGCGGCAACGGCCGTATCGAGGCCACCGAAATCGATGTGGCCGCCAAGCTCGGCGGGCGCGTACAGGACATCCTGGTCAATGAGGGCGATTTCGTGGTGGCCGGGCAGACGCTGGCCCACATGCAGGTGCAGACGCTGGAAGCCCAACGCGATGAAGCCCGCGCGCGGCACCAGCAGTCCATCACCGCCGTCGCCAGCGCGCAGGCGCAGGTGGCGGTGCGTCGGAGCGACAGGCAGGCCGCTCTGGCCCTGGTCGTGCAGCGGGAAAGCGAACTCGACGCCGCACAGCGGCGCTTCACCCGCTCGGAAACGCTGGCGCGCGAAGGCGCCTCTTCAGTGCAAGAACTCGATGATGACCGGGCGCGGGTGCGCAGCGTGTGCGCCGCGGTCGTTGCGGCCAAAGCGCAGGTGGCGGCGGCGCAAGCCGCCATCGTGGCCGCCCAGACCCAGGTGCTGGGGGCACGTTCCGCGGTCACGGCGGTCGAGGCCACCGTGGCCCGCATCAAAGCGGACATCGACGACAGCGCACTCACCGCACCCCGCGACGGCCGGGTGCAGTACCGCATCGCCCAGCCCGGCGAGGTGCTGGCGGCCGGCGGCAAGGTGCTCAACCTGGTGGACCTGGCCGACGTCTACATGATCTTCTTCATGCCTGAAGCCACCGCCGGCAGACTGGCCGTGGGCAGCGAGGTACGCGTCATCCTCGACGCCGCACCGCAGTTCGTCATCCCGACCAAAGTGTCTTTCGTCGCCAGCACCGCCCAGTTCACGCCCAAGACGGTGGAGACCGCCAGCGAACGGCAAAAACTGATGTTCCGCGTGAAGGCGCAGATCGACCGGGAACTGCTGAAGAAGCACCTGAAGGTGGTCAAGACCGGCGTGCCGGGCATCGCCTGGCTCAAGCTCGACCCGCAGGCGCAGTGGCCGCCCGAACTGGCGGTGAAGCTGCCGCAATGACTGCCGGCGCTGGGCCGCTCGCAGCGGCCGTCGCCTCCCTCTCCGGCATTAGCCTGCGCCATGGCAAGACACTGGCCCTTGACGACATCAGCCTGGACGTTCCGGCCGGGTGCATGGTCGGTTTGATCGGTCCGGACGGCGTGGGCAAGTCCAGTCTGCTGTCGCTGCTGGCCGGTGCGCGCGCCGTCCAGCAGGGCCGGGTGGAAGTGCTGGAGGCCGACATGGCCAGCACGCGTCATCGCAATGCTGTCTGCGCGCGCATCGCCTACATGCCGCAGGGGCTGGGCAAGAACCTCTACGCAACGCTGTCGGTGGAGGAGAATTTGCAGTTCTTCGGCCGCCTATTCGGCCACGATGCCGCCGAACGCCGCCGCCGCATCGACGAACTGACTGCCAGCACCGGCCTCAGGCCATTTCTTGCGCGCCCCGCGGGCCAACTCTCGGGCGGGATGAAGCAGAAGCTCGGCTTGTGCTGCGCGCTGATTCACGATCCCGACCTGCTGATCCTCGACGAGCCGACGACCGGCGTGGATCCGCTCTCGCGCAGCCAGTTCTGGGGGCTGATCGAACATATCCGCGCCGAACGCGGTGGCATGAGCGTGATTGTGGCGACCGCCTACATGGAGGAAGCCGATCGCTTCGACTGGCTGGTGGCGATGGACGGCGGCAAGGTTCTCGCCACCGGCACGCCCCAGGAACTGCACGAGCGCACCGGCACCCCATCCCTCGAAGCGGCGTTCATCGCCCTTCTGCCCGAGGAGAAGCGGCGTGGCCACAGTGCCGTGGTCGTCCCGCCGCTGGCAGCGTCCGCCGATGGCGAGATCGCCATCGAGGCCAAAGGGCTGACCATGCGCTTTGGCGACTTCGT
>JBAWHH010000075.1:0-1521 GCA_049593715.1 Rhodocyclaceae bacterium | reverse complement strand
GTGCAGAAGCAGTTGTCGACGGCCAGGAGCGCCCCGCCAGCCCGGGCGACTTCCGCCAGCGCCGCAATGTCGATCAACTGGGTCAAGGGATTGGACGGCGTTTCGATGAACACCAGCCGGGTAGCGGGCGTCATCGCAGCGCGGTAGGCGGCGGGTGCGGTATCCGGAACGAACGTCGTCGTCACGCCGAAGCGGGGCAGGATCGTACCCAGCAGTTGCTGCGTCGCGCCGAACACCCCTTGGGAACAGACAATGTGGTCGCCCGACTGCAGCAGCGCCATCACCGTGGAGAGGATCGCCGCCATCCCCGAGGCAGTGGCCACGCAGCGCTGCGCGCCCTCGAGCGCGGCAAGGCGTTCCTGAAACGCCGTGACAGTCGGGTTGGTGAAACGGGCGTAGACGTTGCCCGGCTCCGCTCCGGAAAAGCGCGCCGCCGCCTGGGCCGCGTTGTCGAAAACGAAGCTCGACGTGAGGTAGAGCGCTTCCGAGTGCTCGCCGAACTGGCTGCGCTGCTGCCCACCGCGCACGGCCAGGGTATCGAACTGCCATTCTTCATTCATCGTCTGGATCCCAAAAAGCAAAAAACCCGGTTCAGCTCGCGCGACCGGGTGCCGGGACTCGCTTTTAGCTGGACTTGTTGAGCGCCCGCAAGCTGCAGATCAAATCGGCGCTGGAGAAACAAAAATTACACGGGGGAAACTGGCGTGTCAATCCGGCCTGGGGCCGGGAGCGGTTCCCCTTTCCGATAAGAAAAGTGACACTTGCAGATTCAACACAAAACGTCGAATCGTGACAAAGTACCGCGATCCAATTCAAGCGGAATTTTGCTGCCGCCGTAAGTGGTATCGACACCTTTGCTGCGCTTGGGGAGGAGAGAACCATGGGCCGGCAGCTCACGCAACACGTACTCGAACGCGAGACCGAAGCGTTTCGCGGCAGTGGCGGCATCAGCCAGGAAAATCGCGGGCTCGGTTTCCGCCGCGCTTTTTTCGACCAGCGGACGCGGGCGGTTTATCCGTCCCTGTTCGCGGATGGGCGCCCCGCGCCATTCCACCTGATCGACGGTTTGCCGCACGAAGCGATCGAAGGCTGGGACGGATCCGGCCGCCCCAGGATCGCCAAACCCAGCGTTATCGCGGGTTTCGTCCGCGACGGGCGCTTCTACACCCGAGAAGAAGCCGCGGCCTGCGCCAGCGCCTAGAGCGCCACGGCAACCGGCATCCGTCTCCAGGCGAGACGGCGATCCGATTCAAAGCCATTCCCAAACGAACACGCTGCACGTCCTGCGGTGACCGCTGCGGCGGCGGACCACATTTCCATCGGCGCGCCAGGGTTTGCGGCCTAACGGGTGGATGGCTACCGGCACCACCCCGAAGTCTATCCCAAAAGAATCATTCCGCCAGCCGGGTAAAATCCGGGGCGACCGGCGATCCCGCCGCCCTCCGAATCGCCCATCGATGAAGATCCCCGCCCTCACCGGCCGCCAGGGACGACAAGCGCCGCATGGCTTCACTGTCTTCG
>JBAWHH010000074.1:0-2633 GCA_049593715.1 Rhodocyclaceae bacterium | reverse complement strand
ACGAATATGAACGCGATGGTCTTGATCAGGCCCGGGGCCACCAGGGAACCCACGCCCGCCTTCGCCACCGCTGCCCCGGAAAGCCCGCCGATCAGCGCATGGGAGGAACTCGATGGAATGCCGTAGTACCAGGTGATGATGTTCCAGGCGATGGCCCCAACCAGGGCGCCGAACACCACGTAATGATCCACCACCGCCGGATCGATGGTGCCCGTGCCGATGGTGGTGGCCACCTTGAGCTGGAAGACAAACAGCGCCGCGACATTGAAGAACGCCGCCCAGGCTACGGCCTGATGGGGCTTGAGTACCCCGGTGGACACGACGGTGGCGATGGAATTGGCCGCGTCGTGAAACCCGTTCATGAAATCGAAGGCGAGGGCTAGCGCCACCAGCAGCACGATGACCGCCAGTCCCATTTCCAAACCTGCCATAAGGGGAATACCGGAAACTCAGGAGTTCTCGAGGACGATGCCTTCGATCAGATTTGCCACGTCTTCGCAGCGGTCGGTGATCGCTTCAAGCAATTCGTAGATCGCTTTAAGCTTAATGAGCTGGCGCGTATCGGGCTCGTCGCGGAACAGCTTCGACATCGCCGCGCGCATGACGCGGTCTGCGTCCGATTCCAGCCGGTCGATCTCCTGGCAGGTCTTGAGAATGGCGGTGCCATCGTCCAGATTGCGCAGCAGGCCGACGGCGGTGCGTACCCGTTCGCCGCAGCCGAGGCAGATGTCCGCCAGTTGCCGGGCTTCCTCGGTCAGCGAGTTGATGTGGTAGAGATTGACCGATTCCGCCACGTCCTGGGTCATGTCCAGGATGTCGTCCATCGCCGTGATCAGGCCGTGGATGTCCTCCCGGTCCAGCGGCGTGATGAAAGTTTTATGCAGCAATTGCACCGTCTCGTGGGTGACCCGGTCGGCTTTCTTTTCGATCTCGTCGATCGCCTTGGCGCAGCGGAGCGCTTCTTCCCTCGACTGTCCCAGGATGGCCACCAGCGCCGACAACTCTTTTCCACCCTGGACGATCAGTTCCGCGTGGGCGCTGAACAGATCGAAGAACTTGCCCTCCTGGGGCATGAGGCGAGCGAACATAGGATTTGTTTCATTTTTGTTGCGAGGCGCGCAGTTTAGCATTGCCCGGGAACGGCCAATGGGAGCGGCCCGGTGTATGCTAGGACGATGAGCGAAACCCACCTCGATCCAAACGAAGATGCCGAGTGTCCGGATGCCGGCGCGGTCGTTGTCCTGGTCCACGGCTTGTGGGTGAACGGGTGGTCCTGGATGGCGCAGCGCATGCACTTGCAGCGGGAAGGCTTTTCCTGCGAGCTGTTTTCCTACCCCTCTGTCCAGGCGCCCCTGCACAAAAACGCGGCGGCCCTCGCCGCCTTCGTCGCCGCAATCGACGCGCCGGTAGTGCACCTCCTCGGCCACAGCCTTGGCAACGCCTTGATTTGGCGTGCGCTCACCGACTACCCCGAATCGCGGCCGGGGCGCGTGGTCATGGTCGCCCCGCCTTTTCTGGACAGCCTGCCGGCACGCCGATTCGGCACCTTCGCCGCCGGCCATGCCGTACTCGGCAAGACCATGGAAGAGTGGCTGGCGACGACACAAAAGCGATGGGATGTGCCTCGGGAATTGGGCATCATCGCCGGCAACCTCGCTTTCGGCCTGGGCATGATCGTCGCGCCCGAACTGCCCCACCCCCACGATGGCGTGGTGGCGGTCAGCGAAACCCAGGTGCCTGGGGCGAAAGACCACATCCAGTTGCCGGTCAGCCACACCGGCATGCTGATCGCCCCCAGCGTCGCGCGCCAGGCGGCTCATTTCCTGCGGCGGGGACGTTTCAGCCGCTCCCCCTGATCACGCCCCGCAGCGCAATTGGGGAAGCCGGGAACCAAGGCCAATGGCCATGCCCCAATCCCAGGAATCAGTCTACCCAGCGCTGCGCCGCCTCGTCATCACTCTGGCGCGCTTCCACCCAATGCGCTCCCGCTCCGGCGGTTTCTTCTTTTTTCCAGAACGGTGCCTCGGTCTTCAGGTAGTCCATGATGAATTCGCAGGCGCGGAAACACTCGCCGCGGTGGCTTCCGGAAACGGCCACCAGGACGATCCGATCCCCCGGCAACAAACGGCCGACGCGGTGAATCACCAGCGCATCGAGGATGTCCCAGCGCTCGCGGGCGCGCCCGACGATGTCCTGCAAAGCGCGCTCGGTCATGCCCGGATAGTGTTCCAGGGTCATAGCGGAGATGTTGCGGCTGTCGCTGGCGTCCCGCACCAGGCCGGTGAAGCTGACCACCGCGCCGGCCTGGCGGCCGCCCGCGACCAGGCTGTCGAGTTCCCGCCCGACTTCGAAGTCTTCACTCTGCACCCGCACGGCCATGTTCAACCTCCCGTCACCGGGGGGAAAAACGCCACTTCGTCGCCGTCGCACAGGACTTTTTCCGGATCCGCGATACGCTGATTCACGGCGGTACGCAGACTTTTCCCCTCCCGCAGCGCTCCCCAGGCGCCGCCGCGCCCGACCAGATGGGCACGCAATTGACCAACGGTCTCGACCCCGGGAGGCAGGTTGAGGTCTTCCCGGTCCGTTCCCAGGGCTTCGCGCAGCGCGGCAAAGTAAAAGATCTTCACGGT
>JBAWHH010000073.1:0-2422 GCA_049593715.1 Rhodocyclaceae bacterium | reverse complement strand
CCACGGCAGCGCCAGACACGGGGCCAGCCCGAAGAGGCCCGCCAGCGCCAGCTCGCCGCGCCCCATGCGATTCGCCAGGGGTTTGGCTTTGCCGCTGGCGTCGTCGCGCACATAGTCGAGCGCGTGGATGAGGGCGGTGGAGGCGAGCCGGGATATGGCATGCCCCGCCACCAGCGCCGGCAGCACGAGGCCGATTTCCAGTGCGCTCAGTGCATTGAACTTGGCCAGAAGCATCATCGTGACGCCGACCGCACCATAGCTGCCGACGCGGGAGTCCTTCATGATGGCCATGACCTGAGCCTTGTCCCAGCCGCCGCCAAAGCCGTCGCAGGTGTCGCTGAAGCCGTCCTCGTGAAACGCGCCGGTGGCGAGGATGGTCGCCGCCATGCCCAGCACGATGGCGATGCTCAGGGGCAGCACCAAAGCGGCGGTGAGGGTGACGAGGCCGCCGATGGCGCCCACCAGCGCGCCGATCAGCGGGAAATAGCGCGCGGCATGGTCCAGGCGGTCCTGGGAATGGCCCACCCAGGCAGGTGCCGGGATGCGCGTGAAGAAGCGCAGGGCGCCGAAGAAATACTCCAGTTCGCGCCGGACCGCGCTCATGGCTGGTCCGCGCCGGTTGGGGCCGCCACCGGAAGGGAGTTCTGGCTCACCGCACCTTTTCCGCTACGCCGGCGCTTTCGAAACTCGCCATCTCGTTCAGAATCGCCACCGACGAGGCGACGATGGGGTAGGCCAGTGCGGCACCGGTGCCCTCGCCGAGGCGCAGTTCCAGATCCAGCAGCGGTTCCACGCCCAGGCGCTCCAGTTGCAGGCGATGGCCGCGTTCCTGGGAGCGATGGCTGAATACACAGTAAGCCAGGATGTCGGGGGCGAGGCGTGCCGCCGCCATCAGGGCCGAAGTGATGATGAAGCCGTCGATGAGCAGCACCATCCCGCGCTGGGCGGCGCCGAGCATCGCGCCGCAGAGCATCGCGATCTCGAAGCCGCCGAAATGGGCCAATACCGAGAGCGCCGTGCCGTTGCCGTCGTAACGTTCCCGCGCCCGGCGCAGCAGCAACTGCTTGCGCGCCAGGCCGCTGTCGTCCAGCCCGGTGCCGCGGCCGACACAATCGTCCAGGGGCAGATCGCCCAGCAGGCTGGTGATCAGCGCGGCGGACGCGGTATTGCCGATGCCCATTTCGCCGAAGCCGACCACGTTGCAGCCGTTCTCGTGCAGCGTGGCGGCTAGCGCCATGCCGCGCTCCAGCGCCGCGTTGCATTGGGCGGGCGTCATGGCGGGGCCGTCGATGTAGCTGGCCGTTCCGTAGGCGATCTTGGCGTCCACCAGATCGGCGCGCGGGCCGAAGTCGTGGTTCACCCCGGCATCGACCACCATGAGGTCAACGCCCGCCTGGCGCGCCAGCACGTTGATCCCCGCGCCGCCGGCGAGGTAATTCTCCACCATCTGCCAAGTCACTTCCTGCGGAAACGCCGAAACACCCTCCAGCGCCGCGCCGTGGTCCGCGGCGCAGACGATGATGTGGGGGCGCGTGAGCTTTGGCGTCAGCGTCTGCTGGATGAGGCCGATCTGCAGCGCCAGCCGCTCCAGCCGGCCCAGTGAGCCCGGCGGCTTGGTCTTGTTGTCGATGAGGGATTGCAGGGCCGGGGCGAGCGTCGTATCCGGCGCCACGATGTTGAATTGCATCAAAACTTTCTCCAAGAGGATGTTCAGATTGGCCGCTTGAGGGCCAGCGGCAAACCGGCGGCGACGAAGCTTACGGCATCGCACAGCGCGGCAAGATCCTGGTTGAGACGACCCGCTTCGTCGCGGAACAGGCGCGTGGTGGCGCCCAGCGGCACGATACCGAGGCCGACTTCGTTGCTGATGAAGATCACGTCCCCTGGCAGTCCGGGCAACACATCGAGCAGTGCCTGCCGCTCGCGCACAAAGGCCGGCAATTGGCGCGCATCGGGTGGTTCCGGCAGCAGGTGGGCATCCGCCAGCAGATTGCCCAGCCACAGCGTCAGGCAGTCCACGAGAAGGCAGTGCCGGGGCGATGCGTGCTCTCTCAGCGCCCCGGCCAGATCCTGGCCCACTTCCACCAGCCCCCAGTCGGTCGGTCGCTCCGCTTGGTGTTTGGCGATGCGCGCGGCCATTTCCGGATCGGAGGCGTCGCCGGTGGCGACAAAGACCACCGGTTTGCCGCTGGCCTCGGCCAGTTGCTGCCCATAGCGGCTCTTGCCGGAGCGGGCACCGCCCACGATGAGATGTTTGCCTGCAACCGAGGTCTGCATGGGGTCAGGTGCTTGTTCGGGCTGCCGCCGGCAACCAGCGGCTCAGGGCGGCGAAATCGAGATGGGTGTCCAGGGTGTCTGCCAGCCGGTCGAGATCCGCCTCGCGGCGCGCCGCCAGATCCACCGGCGCCGAGTTCGCGCAGCC
>JBAWHH010000072.1:0-2468 GCA_049593715.1 Rhodocyclaceae bacterium | reverse complement strand
GTTCCAGGTAGCGGCGCAGGTGGCCCGCCGCGCGGGGCGGTACCTCGCGGTCCAATAGCTCCTGCCCATTGCTGTCCACCAGCAGCAGCGGCACCAGCTCGGTCCGGTCCACTTTCCGCGCCCATTCCTTCAAGGCTTCGATGCCGCCTTCGTCCGCCGCCGCCTGGGCTGCTGTCGCCGTGCGCTCCCGCTGTTCCTCCGGCGAGGTGGAGGTTGCCGAAGCGCGGATATGGTCGATGTACAGCGATGCCGACAGCACCACCGCGCCGGCGAACAGCACCAGCGCCACCCAGAACGAAAAAAACAGTTTCCAGAACAGCCGGTTCATGGGCGTCCACTGCCGAAGGTGACGTATTGGTAGCCGATGCCGCGCACCGTCTTGATGCGCTCTTCGCCGCTGGAAAACGGCCCCAGCTTGCGCCGCAGATTGCTGACGTGCATGTCCAGCCCGCGGTCGAAACGCGCCAGCTTGCGGCCGAGGGCCCGTTCGGACAGTTCCGCCTTCGGTACCACGCGGCCGGCGTCCCGCAGCAGCACTTCCAGCACGCTGAATTCGGTGCTGGTCAGCTCCAGCGCCTTGCCGCCGCAGGCCACGGTGCGCGCGCCAGTGTTAAGCAGCAGATCCTCAAGTTCAATCTGCTCCCCGGCACCCGCCGCGCCCCCTTCGCTGCGGGCCGGCTCGGAGCGCCGCAGCACGGCGCGGATGCGCGCGCTCAGCACCCGCGGGTTGCAAGGTTTTGAAAGGTAATCGTCGGCGCCCAGTTCCAGGCCCACCACACTGTCCACGTCGTCGCCGCGGGCGGTGAGCATCAGCACCGGCGTCGAGGCGTGGGCGCGGATCTCCCGCAGCACGTCGAAGCCGTTGCGCCGCGGCATCATCACGTCCAGCACGATGAGATCGAATTCGCCTTCGCCGGCCCGCACCAGCGCGGCTTCGCCGTCGTGGGCCGTGTCCACGCTGTAACCTTCCGCCTCCAGATACTCCTTGAGCATCTGGCACAGTTCGGTGTCGTCGTCGGCGAGGAGAATGCGCGTCATCGGGGCTTCCCGTTCGGGTAAGAGCGTTGCGAGTCGATGGTGCCACAGGCGGGGCGCCGGCAAGAAGGGCAAGGCTGGCGCCTTTACCTGGCTTTACGAATCCTGACACAGCCTTGGCGCACCGCGGCAACCGGTGGGATTAACTTATCATCCCTGAACAGGCGCCAAGCGGCGCGCCGCCAGCCAAATTCCAGCCCCTTCCCGAATCCAGCCCCATCCATGAGCACCCCCCCCGACAGGAACCCATTGTCTGCCGCCTCCGAGTCTGACGGCCCGCGCCGCTGGTGGCGCAGCTCCTGGCGCAACCGCATCCTCTGGCTCGTCGCTCTGGCCGTCGCCGCTGCCGCCGGTTACGGCTATCTGGCTTCCCGCAGCGACGCCCAGGCGCCACAGCCAGCGGGCAAACGGGGCGAGAGGAATGGCGGCCGCCCTTTGCCCGTGGTGGCTCAGCCGGCCAAGACGGAGGATGTACCGGTGCATCTGGACGGCCTGGGCACCGTCGTGCCGCTGAACGTCGTCACCGTCCGCCCGCGGGTGGATGGGCAACTGATGGCGGTGCGCTTCAAGGAAGGGCAGATGGTCAAGGCGGGCGACGTGCTGGCGGAGATCGACCCGCGCCCGTTCCAGGTGCAACTCGACCAGGCCCAGGGCCAGTTGGCCAAGGACGAAGCCCTGCTCAAGAACGCCCGCATCGACCTGGAGCGCTACCGCACCCTGTTCCAGCAGGATTCCATCGCCAAACAGCAGCTCGACACCCAGGCGGCCCTGGTGCGGCAATACGAATCCACCCTCAAGGTGGATCGCGCCCAGGTGGATAGCGCCAAGCTGCAACTCACCTACGCCCGCGTCACCGCGCCCATCGGCGGCCGCGTGGGGCTGCGCCAGGTGGACGCCGGCAACATCGTCCGTGCCAGCGATACGGCCGGCCTGGTGGTGATCACGCAAACGCAGCCGGCCAGCGTGGTTTTCCCCATACCCCAGGACAACCTTCCCGCCGTGCTGCAGAAACTGCGCAAAGGCGAGCGGCTGCGGGTGGATGCGCTCGACCGCGACGGCAAGACCCAACTCGCCACCGGGTGGCTCTTGACCGCCGACAACCAGCTCGACGCCACCACCGGCACCGTCAAGCTCAAGGCCCAGTTCCCCAACGAGGATGAGCGCCTGTTCCCCAACCAGTTCGTCAATGCCCGCCTGCAGGTGGAAGTCCGGCGCGGCGCCACGGTCATTCCCGCCGCCGCCGTGCAGCGCGGCACCCAGGGCGACTACGTCTATGTGGTCAAAACCGACGCCACCGTCACCGTGCGCCCGGTCACCCTCGGCCCCCGGGAACGCGGCCGGGTAGCGGTGGAAAACGGTCTGGCGCCGGGGGAAGTCGTGGTGGTGGATGGGGCGGACAAGCTGCGGGAAGGGGCGGCGGTGGATGTGGCGGG
>JBAWHH010000071.1:0-5691 GCA_049593715.1 Rhodocyclaceae bacterium | reverse complement strand
GCCATATTCAGCCGCAGCCCACGCGGAACTTGTTACCGCTTGAGGTTTTCCTCTAACCAAAGGCAGAAAATGACCACCAACACCGCTAACTGGCATTGCTTGGCAGCGAATGAAGCCGAAAGCAGATTGGGGGTGTCCGCGACCCACGGGCTCGACAACGCCACCGCGGCGGCGCGCCTGGTCCGCCACGGGCAGAACCGCCTTGCCGAGAAACCGCCCCGGTCCAAATGGCTGGTTCTTCTGGACCAGTTCAGAAGCGTGCTCATCCTGGTCCTGATCGGCGCGGCCGCGCTGGCTGGCTTCGTCGGGGACATCAAGGATACGGTGGTCATCCTCGCCGTCGTCGTAGTCAATGCCGTTCTGGGCTTCTGGCAGGAATACCGCGCCGAGGCCACCCTGGCGGCACTGAAAAAGATGCTTTCGCCCCACGCCAGGGTTCGTCGCGCCGGTACCGTGGAACAGATCCCGGCGACGGCGTTGGTGCCGGGCGACTTGGTTCTCCTGGAAGCTGGCGACCGCGTCCCCGCCGACGGGCGGCTGATCGACACACGAAATGCCGAGATCGACGAAGCCGCACTTACCGGCGAATCGCACCCGGTCGCCAAGCGATCGGACGCTGTGGTTGAGCCTGACGCCCCACTGGCGGAACGGGCAAACATGGCTTACATGAACACCGTGGTGACGCGGGGGCGGGCGGAAATGCTCGTCACCGCCACCGGGATGGCCACGGAAATGGGGCGACTCACCGGCATGCTCGAAACCGCCACGCCAGGCCCTACCCCACTGCAAGTACAACTGGACGGCTTGGGCCGCAGACTAGCCCTCATTGCCGGCGCGGTCATATTTTTGATCCTCACCCTGGGCTTGCTGCGCCAGCAGCCGTGGGTCGAAACCCTGCTCACGTCCATCGCCCTCGCCGTGGCGGCCATTCCCGAAGGATTGCCGGCCGTGGTCACGGTAACCCTGGCCTTGGGCATGCACCGCATGGCGAAGAATCGCGCCATCGTCAAAAAATTGGCCGCGGTCGAGACGCTGGGCAGCACGACGGTGATTTGTTCCGACAAGACGGGAACCCTCACCCTCAACCAGATGACAGCCCGCGCGCTGTGGTACCGGGGCCGGCGCTACTCCGTCAGCGGAGAAGGCTATTCCGAAATTGGCCAGATCGCCGCGAACGACGGATCACCGAGTGCAGACCTCGTCCCGCTGCTGGCGACTGCGGTCTTGTGCAACGAAAGCCACATTCGGGACGGCGCCCTGATCGGTGATCCCACCGAAGGTGCGCTCCTCGCTTTGGCAGCCAAAGGCGGGATTCGGGCCGACGACCTGATCGCTGATCTTCCGCGGACGGCCGAAATCCCCTTCGACTCGGCGAACAAGTTCATGGCCACGTTCCACGATGACGGGGCGGTAGTTCGTCTGCTGGCCAAGGGTGCGCCGGATGTTCTCCTCGCCCGATCCGCGTTTGTTCTCGGGCCCGACGACCCGAATGCCTTGGATCCGGCAACCCGCAGCATGCTCTCGGATGAAAACGAGGCCTTGGCGGCCCGCGCCATGCGCGTTCTTGGGCTTGCCTACAAAGAGATTCCCGTGGCGGATTTCGATCCCCAAGGCGATCTTGCCAACCATATCCAAGGGCTCACCTTCCTCGGCTTGGTGGGGATCATCGATCCGCCTCGCCCCGAAGCAGCCGAAGCCATCCGCTTGTGCCGCCGCGCCGGGATCGAGGTGAAGATGATTACCGGGGACCACCGCACCACGGCCGCGGCTATCGCGCAGGAGATCGGACTGAGCGGCGAGATTCTCACCGGTGCCGAATTGGACACATTGTCCGACGCCGAGCTGGCAGATCGCATCGACACCGTAGCGGTCTTCGCCCGCGCGGTGCCCGAACACAAAGTCCGTATCGTCCAGCAACTCAAAGCCCGCGGCCACGTCGTTGCCATGACCGGGGACGGCGTCAACGACGCCCCCGCGCTCAAGAATGCCGACATTGGGGTAGCAATGGGCATCACCGGGACCGAGGTGACACAGGAGGCTGCCACCATGGTGCTCACCGACGACAACTTCGCCACCATCGTCGGCGCGGTCAAGGAAGGTCGCGTCATCTACGACAACATCGTCAAGTTCGTGCGCTTTCAGCTCTCCACGAACATGGGCGCGATCCAGACGGTGCTCGGAGCAAGCCTGCTTGGTTGGGCGACGCCATTTACGGCGATTCAGATCCTTTGGATCAACATCATCATGGACGGTCCGCCGGCCATGACCCTGGGCTTGGAGCCGGCACGGCGCAACATCATGGACGACGCGCCGCGCCGACGCGACGCCCATATCCTCACCGCGCGACGCCTGGGGCTGCTGTTCTTCTACGGTCTCGTGATGGCGGTGGGCACCCTAGCCGTATTCCGCTACGCCCAGCCCATGGGTGCAACCTACGCTTTGACCCTCACCTTTACGACTTTCGTCCTGTTCCAGTTCTTCAACGTTTTCAATGCCCGGGCGGAACGCGGCACCGCCTTCGGCCGCGGATTGCTGCGCAACCCGCAGCTCTGGCTGGCCGTTGGTGCCGTGGTGGCGCTGCAAGTGCTTGTCGTGCATTGGCCGCCGGCCCAGGAGGTCTTTAATACAACCGCCCTCGCCCCCACTGATTGGGTGGTGGCGCTGGCCGTCGCAAGCAGCGTCCTGGTTCTGGACGAGTTGCGAAAGCTGGCGCTGTGGGCTATCGACGCGGTAACCAAAAACCACCACCGCGCCCTAACCTCAACGGAGAAAGGCAAAAAACGATGAAACGCGTTGAACGCGCAATTGAAAGCATGATGTTCAACAGCCGATGGCTGTTGGCCCCCTTCTATTTCGGACTGGTACTGGCCATTGGCTTGCTGCTGGTCAAGTTCGCCAAGGAGTTCGTTGCCCTCGTCCCGGTGGTTTTCACCGGCAGCGGAAGCGACGCGGTAGTGGGGATACTCTCCCTCATCGACATCTCGCTGGTGGCCAACCTGCTGCTCATCATCATCTTCGCGGGCTATGAGAACTTCGTCTCCAAGATCGACACGGAGAACCACGAAGATCGCCCCGCCTGGATGGGGCATGTGGATTTCTCGGACCTGAAGCTGAAAGTGATCGGCTCCATCGTCGCCATTTCGGCCATCGAACTGCTCAAGTACTTTATGAGCGCCGGGGATCTCACTGGCGAGCAACTCGCGTGGAAGGTCGGTATTCACCTTACGTTTGTGGTTTCGGGAGTTCTTTTCGCCCTGATGGACTGGCTAAGCGCCCTCAAACCGAAGCAACACGGCCATTAGGGCGAAACAGCCCCGCACCGGCCCGTGGCGCCGATCCGAAAGGGCCGGTGCTCAGTCCCGCGCCAGCGCCGCCCAGTAGTCGCGATGACCGGCAACGCTGACTTGCCGATCCACGACCACTTCCAGCAGATGGGGGCCGCCCCGGGCGAGGGCGGCCCTCAAAGCAGCAGAAAACTCCGGCACAGCGTTGACGCGGCAGTGGGCGATTCCCCACGCTGAAGCGGCGAGCCCGAGATCAACGTCGGGCGGCGTGAGCCAGGCACGCTCGAAATCCCCCAACGCGGCCTGAGGGAGGTAACTGAAAATCCCGCCACCGCCGTTGTTGATCGCGACCACCACCAAGTCCTGGCCCTTGGCCAGCGCGAACCCGCCAAGGTCATGGACACACGCCAGATCGCCCAGCAGGGCGACCGTCGGCCCGCCGGCCGCGGCAATGCCCGCCGCCGAAGAGACGTTGCCATCGATCCCGCTCGCGCCGCGGTTCCCGAAGCACAGCAGGGGCTTGGGCAAAGATCCCGAGAAGGTATCGAAATCGCGGATCGCCATGGAATTTCCCAGCAGCAGGCGATGGCTGGAGGGCAGTGCATCGATCAGCGCCGGGATCAGTGCCCCCTCGAACACATCCGCCGGCGGTTCCGGCCCGGCGGCAAGGCGCTCGGCGCGAAGTTCCGCCGCGACGAAGGCGGCCCGCCAGCCGTTAGCGCTCGGTCGAAGTGGCATTTCAGCCAACGCCGAACACACCGCACCCGGGTCCGCCTGCACGAACTGCGTGCCGGCAAACAGCGGATCGGGCCAGCGCCCCGCGGGATCCACCACGATGAGCGGCCGATCTTTGGCCGCCGCCAACCAGTTCTGTACCGAACGGGACACCGGAAACGCACCGAAACGCAGCACCCAACGAGGCCGATGGGCAGTCGAAAATGACGGCTGGCGCAGGAACGCCTCCGCCCGGACCAACATGCGGGACCGGTCGTGGGGCCCAAAGCGCAGGTTGGACAGGGGTTCCGCGATAACCGGGGCGTCCAGCCGCGCCGCCAGGGCCGCGACGGCATCGGCAAACCCGGCCGGATAGTCCGGTCCGCCCGCCACGATCACCCCCTCGCCGCCGCTCAAGATCTTGGCAAGCGCCGTGATCGCCTCCGGATCAGGCTGGCGCATCGCTCCTGCCACCCGCACGGGTCGGGGGAGCGCCTGCACCGCCGGCAAATCCCCCGGGGGCACCAGCGGCTCACGAAACGGCAGATTCAGATGCACCGGCCCGGCAATCGGCGTCAGACTTTCGGCGACCGCACGCGCAGCCAGCCGGTGCAGGTACCCCGCATCGAAATCGGGATCTGGCGTTCCCAGCGCGTGGGCAGTTCTGACGTGGTCGCCGAACAGTTTGATCTGGTCGATGGTCTGGTTGGCGCCCCAACCGCGCATTTCCGGCGGGCGGTCGGCGGAGAGCAGGAGCAGCGGCGTCGCGCCTTCGTCCGCCTCGATGATGGCGGGAAACCAATTGGCGGGCGCCGATCCCGACGTGCATAGCAGCGCCGCGGGCCGGCGCTGCACCTTGGCGATGCCCAAGGCGAAGAACGCGGCGCTGCGCTCGTCGATCACCACGTGAGTGCGGATCTCCGGCCGGCGCAGAAAAGCCAGCGCAAGGGGAGTCGAACGCGATCCCGGCGAAATCACTGCATCGGATACACCCGCGGCGGCCAAACCGTCCACCAGCGCCTGGGACCAGCGCAGGTTGAGCGCCCCGACATCCTCCGTCGCTTCCCCCATGCCGCTATTGTGTCCCCGTCCGCACCAGGGCCGGCTGGCGTTCCGCCGCAGCCCGCGCCAGCGCATCCAGCATCGGGCCGAGCTTGGCTTCGGTCTCGGCCAACTCCTCCTCGGGCACCGAGCCCGGAACGATGCCCGCCCCGGCATACAGTTCGGCCTCGCGGCCGGTGATGAGCGCACAGCGCAGGGCAACGCACACCTCGCCATCGCCATTGGGCGCGATCCACCCCACGCCACCGGAATACCAAGCCCGGCGCTGCTCGCCCTGCCGTCGCAGCCACTGCTGGGCGGCCGCAGTGGGTACCCCGCCCACCGCCGGCGTGGGGTGCAGGCGCGCCACTAGGTCGAACAGCCCCACTCCCGGCTTGACCCGGCCCTGCACCCGCGAGCGCAAGTGCTGCAGGCCACGCAGGCGCAGTACTTCCGGCGCCGGCGGAACTTGCAGGTCGTCGCAAACCGACCGCAATGCCGCACTTACGGCGTCCACTACCAGACCCTGTTCGCGGCCATTCTTGTCGTCGGAGAGCAGGCGCGGCGACCCCAGTCCGGCATCCGGCGACGAGCCAACCCAGGCCGTGCCGGCCAGGGCATCGGCAGACGCGACGCCATTCACCAGAGAAAC
>JBAWHH010000070.1:0-4597 GCA_049593715.1 Rhodocyclaceae bacterium | reverse complement strand
CCAGCCCCAGCACCTGGAGTACGGCGGAGACACCCAGCACGTCGCGCCAGATGCGCTTGTGCTTCACGAATTCGGGCAGGAACCAGCGCAGTCCGAATTCTTTCGGCTGGTCGCCGAGGTCGGGGTCAGTCAGCGCTTCGGAAGCGCACTTGACCAGCAGCACTTCGGCTTCGAACAGGCCACTGATCTGGCTCGCCGGGACGGTGTGGGGCGTGTCGCTGCCGGGTTCGAGATACAGAACACGCTCGGCGTCGGCGCGCAGAATCAGGGCCGGGATTGCGTCAGCCTCAGCGTTTGGCGGTTGGGCCAGCTTCGCGGCGGAATTGGGCTCGACATTGGCCTGCTCCGGATCGACGCCCCCGGGTGGTGGATCGCTTGCTGGCGTCTGGCTCAGCCAAGCAATGCAGGGTAAGGGCACGTCCTCGAAGCCGCGGGAAGTCCGGTGCGCGCCAAGCTTCAGTCCGATCCGCCCTGCCGCCGCAATGAGCGACGCACGGGTGAGCGGCGGGGAAATCTCGCGCGCGACCAGGTTTGCGTCGAAGGGTAGGCGGTGCAACTGTGCCAGACCTCCCAGGAGCCACAAGCCGTCGGCAAGTTCTAACTGTCTGATCACAAGGCCTCTACTCGTTGGCGTGACTTATTGAACATACTTCGCACGCCACGGTGAAATCTTTAGCCCCAAGCCAGTCCCAACTATCTGAAAAGGTTGCGCCAAACAGATATTCGGACTATGACCTTCATGGCGTATTGCATGACCTGCTCAAGGCTCGGTCCGGATGCACAGCATTCGCTCGGCGCGGTCGCCCCGCATGGCGATCGAGAACAAGCTGCGTTGACGGCGCATCAAGGTCGTCATCGCCAGCGACCAAATGCCGGCCCGCAGCCGATATTGGGGTTGAAACCCTCGCTCATCGGGCCATCTAGCCATGCGCTTCATCCAGTTGCCCCCTCCCCGGCATCCAAGGCATCGGGGTGCGCCACCGCGGAGGCATGTCGTGCCCGTCACTTCGGGTTTGAGTAGATTCGTGCCAATGCCCTGGCGGATTGATCGGGGCGAAGCGCCGAATGTGGCCCCGTGCCATAATCCTTGCCCCTCGTTTTGCCTCGTAACGCCGTGAATGTCGACGTAGCCATCATCGGTGGCGGGTTGGCGGGCGCCAGTTTGGCGGCCGCGCTGAATGGAAGCCGTTTCAGGATTGCGCTGGTGGAGGGGCGAGCGCCTGCCGCGCCCAAACCGGAGTGGGACAGCCGCATCTACGCCCTCAGTCCCGCGAATCAGCGTTTCCTCGACGCGATCGGCGCGTGGGAACATCTCGATCGCTCCCGCGTAACGCCGGTCTACGACATGGAGATTTTCGGTGACCGTGGTGGCCGCCTGGATTTTTCCGCTTACGGGGCGGGAGTGGATCAATTGGCCTGGATCGTCGAGTCCGGCCTCATCCATCGCGAACTGTGGGAGACGGTCAAACGCCAGCCAAACCTGACCCTGCTCTGCCCCGACCAGCCCCGGGCACTGCATTTTGATGGCGACGCTGCTTCACTCACCCTGGAGAGCGGGCGCAAGGTTTCAGCCAAACTCGTGGTGGCCGCGGACGGCGTCGATTCCTGGGTGCGCCAGCGTTCCGGGATCCAGGCCGATGTGCGGCCTTACGGCGAAATGGGCGTGGTGGCGAATTTCGCCTGCCAGCGGTCCCATCACAACACGGCTTTTCAGTGGTTTTCCGAATGCGGCGTGCTGGCCTACCTGCCGTTGGCGGGCGACGCCATTTCTGTTGTCTGGTCGCTGCCAGAAAGCGAAGCCTCTGGTTTGATGGCCCTGCCCCGCGACGTCTTGTGCGAACGCGTGGCGGCCGCAGCCGACCATCGACTCGGTTCCCTGCGCCTGCTTGCGCCGCCGGCCGCTTTTCCGCTGCGATTGATGCGGGTAGCCCGGACCATCGGGGGGCGCGTCGCCCTGATCGGGGACGCGGCCCACGCGATCCACCCTTTGTCCGGCCACGGCATCAACCTCGGTTTTCAGGACGCCCAGGCCCTGGCCCGGGTGCTGCGCGAGATTCCCGACTACCGCGATGTCGGGCTGGAGCGCGAACTGCGGCCCTTCGAGCGGGCGCGGGCCGAGGAAGTGCTGGCGCTGCAGACGGTGACGCATGCCCTGAATCTGCTGTTCCGGCCGCGGACTGACGCCCTGGCGCTGCTGCGCAACGTCGGCCTGAACCTGACCAATCGATTGCCTGTCGTACGCAACATGTTGTTGCGCTACGCACTGGGCTGACCCATTCACGTGCTGGAGACGAAACTTTGAAGAATCCGCTCGCAATTGTTCTGTTAGGCGTCGTTTTGCAGGCTGGCAATGCGTTAGCCGACGAGGTTTCCGTGAAGAAAAGTGTGGAGGCCGCTTTCCCTGGCATGTCCGTGGAGTCGGTACGCAAGACCACCTATCTCGGCGGCTTGTATGAGGTCAAGTCCAACGGGGATCTGTTTTATACGGACGAGAAGGTTGGCTACATATTCACAGGCGAGATCATCGAGGCAAAAACACGCAAGAACCTGACTCAGGAGCGAATCCAGAAGCTCTCGGTGATCAACTTCAGCGAGTTGCCGCTGAACATGGCAGTCAAGACGGTACGCGGCAACGGCAAACGCGTCATCGCCAGCTTCGAAGACCCGAATTGCGGCTACTGTAAGAAGCTGGCGAAGGACCTTCAAGGATTGTCCGACGTCACCATCTATACCTTCCTCTACCCCATTCTCTCGCCGGACTCCAACGATAAGTCCAAGGCGATCTGGTGTGCTACGGACCGTTCGAAGGCGTGGAACGACTGGATGGTGAATAACGTGTCTCCGGGCGCCAAAACCGACTGTGACACCGCTGCGATCGAGAAAACCGTTTCGCTGGGCCGCAAACTGGGCATCAAAGGGACGCCGACGATCTTTCTCTCCAACGGCGAACGCATTCCAGGCTTCGTGCCGGCGGCAAAATTGGAGCAGGCCATCGCTTCTGCCTCGAAATGATCCCCGGGGCCGGAGCCGAGTTGCGAGCGGAGTGTCTGCTGCCAACAAGCTAAGACCGGCCAGGGGTGGAACCCGAAAGGCGATGGCACGTACAATGTCAGTGTCGGCTGAGTCCTCCGGCGGAAAGTTTGGCTGGTTTGCCATCTTGTCGGAGGACAATTACCAGCCTGAACCGTGCGAGACACACCAAGACGAAAATGAGTGAACCTCCGTCCAGTAATCCAGACCTTGAACTGCGCCGCCGCTTGCGCGAATTGCTGTCCGTCCCGGAACGCGAACGAACGGACGAGCAATGGGACGAGATCATCGAGTTGGAGGTCCGGCTGGCACCCGGCAACCGGCTGGAACCATCGCGGCGCGCCGACTCGGGTCCAGGGTCTCAGGGGCAGGGTAGGCAACAACAGGCGCCCAAAAAACACAGCGGCGGACCTCGACCCGCCAAACGCCCCGGTAAACATCAGCGCTGACCCCCCCGGTTCGACCCAGGGTTGTCTTTCCGCCCGTCTGAACCCTGCGTTGTCCTTGTGTGGCGCGAGGAGATCCCTTATTGCTCGCGCAGCATTTCTTTCCAGGCCGCCTGCTTGGCTTCGGGCATGAAGTGCCCGGCTTTCTCCAAGATCACCTTGTCAAATTCCATCGCAGCCGGGTGACGTCGACGCGCGCCGAGTCTCCAACTTGCCAGCACACGGCTGCCCCTGGCTGCTTTGCTTCGGTTTGAACCACAAAGAAAAACGCCCCGGAGAGTGATCCCCGGGGCGTTCGAAGATGAAGCTAGTCGCCGAAACTCAGTGGGCCGCTGCGCCGGTGGCGCCGATACCCGTTTCCGATCGAACTTCTTGCGCTTCATAGTCCAGCTTCTCCTGCCGAGCCTGCTCGCTGCCATCCACTAGCGAGAACAGCCAGATGCCGAGGAAGCCAGCAGCCATGGAGAACAACGCCGGCGAGGTGTAGGGGAAGATCGCCGCCTTGTTGCCGATCACGTCCACCCAGATCGACTTGGACAGCACCGTCAGCACCACGGCCGTGATCAGGCCGAGGAACCCGCCGTAGAACGCCCCCTTGGTCGTGCAGCCCTTCCACAGCACGGACATGAACAGCACCGGGAAGTTGGCCGAAGCGGCGATGGCGAAAGCCAGGGACACCATGAACGCAATGTTCTGCTTCTCGAACAGGATGCCCAGCGCCACGGCGATGATGCCCAGGATGATGGTGGTGATCTTGGACACGCGGATCTCAGCACCTTCCTGCACCTTGCCCTTCCGCAGCACTGACGCGTACAGATCGTGCGATACCGCGGACGCGCCAGACAGCGTCAGCCCGGAAACCACGGCCAGGATGGTGGCGAAGGCCACGGCGGAGATGAAGCCGAGGAACACGTTGCCGCCCACCGCGTTGGCGAGGTGGATGGCCGCCATGTTGTTGCCGCCCAGCAGTTTGCCTGCGGCATCCTTGAACTCCGGATTGGTGCTCACCAGGATGATGGCGCCGAAACCGATGATGAAGGTGAGGATGTAGAAGTAGCCGATCCAGGTGGTGGCCCAGAACACGGACTTCCGCGCTTCTTTCGCATCGGGCACGGTGAAGA
>JBAWHH010000069.1:0-2956 GCA_049593715.1 Rhodocyclaceae bacterium | reverse complement strand
GGGATCAGCTGCGCAAGATGCATGCCGATCAGGCTTCGCCGTTCATAGCCGAAAAGCGCCGCCGCCGCGGCATCGCAACCAACGATAGTCAGATTCTGGTCGAGGCCCAAAACCCCGTCCTGAATGGAAGACGGGGGCGGCAAGACGATCGTCTTGCGCCCGAAGGTCGGCGCGAGCGCCGCTTGGTGCAACATTGCTATCTCCTCTTTGGTGTTTGCCGGTGCGCCGCCCCCAAAGGCGGCCTCGGCTTTTTATGTTTGCGGCTGCCCCGTTCCCCCTTGATGGGCGCCTGATGCAGTTCCTCAACTATCCATGAGCAGTCCGGGACGATTGACCGCCGAATCGCGGGCGTCCGGCGTTGCCGCGGCCCGAACCATGAGCAGCAGTGGTTGCCGGGAGGAAGCTTCGACCCGATTGACGAACAACTCGACCTGGAAGCTCCATCCTTCCCGCCGGCAACCGGTGAAGTGCTTGCCGCAGTGGCACAGAAAAGCCAGCCGCGGATTGACCGCGCCATTCTTCAGCAGCGGTGTGCGGGCAAGCTCTGGCAGTAAAAAGGAAATGTGGCGGCCTTCGACTTCGTCGGTACGGTAGCCGAAAAGCTCGCTCGCTTCCGGATCGCAATCGACGATGATTCCATCGAGGTCCAGCGACAACAAAGCGTGAATGGGATGCGCCCACTCTCCTACGGATGCGCGCTCGCCCTGCCGAGCAGGCATTGGATAAGACATGAAACCCTCCTCCGTTCGCGTCGAATCCGGCCGGGTCGAGGTTCGGCCCCGCGGCGGATGCGCGCGTGCTGTTTCCGCTATCGCTTGGCGCAGCCGATGTTTTTTGAAAGCTGCTGAAGACACCTGGAACGCATCGCGCGGACAAAGAACCGGCGCGCGCTACCCCGACTACTGCCAAGAACTGCTGCGAGTTACTACGGAACTTGTTTGAAAGACGCGCTGAACCCCCGTCAGCGTCGCCATGCTATCGTTGGTCGATAGTCTTTTAGGGTTCGCGAATCGTACCACTTCTTCTTCCAATGTCAATGTTCTCGGCTGATCTCGTCTCGCCTCGCAAGCCGACCGTGCCTGAACGGCCGGCGGGCGAGAGCTTTCGGCCGGTCGAGGCCACCGGGCGGGGCCGTTGGAGATAGTCCGATGAACGGGTCCGCCTGCGCCGACCACGAAAGGCTGGTTGCCATGCTGCTGCAGCCGGCGCGGTACCCGCACCCGGTGCAGACGGTGCGGCTGGTGGAGACCCATATTTCTTCGGTCTTGCTGACCGGTGACTATGCCTACAAACTGAAAAAGCCGCTGGATCTCGGCTTTCTGGATTTCTCCACGCTCGCCAAACGGCATGCTTCTTGCCTGGAAGAAGTACGCCTCAACCGTCGGTTCGCGCCGGAGATCTACCTCGGCGTGGTGTCGATACTCGGCAGCGTCGATGATCCGCGCTTCGATGGGACAGGGGAGGTGATCGAGTACGCGGTCAAGATGCGGGAGTTTCCCCAATCGGCGCTGTTGGACGCAATTTTGGCCGCCGGGGAAATCCACGCCGGGCTTATCGACCGGGTGGCCGAGGTTGTTGCCGATTTCCATGGCCGTGCCGACCGGGCGCCGGAAACGATGGCCTACGGCTCAGCCCCCCAGGTCATTTCCCCGGCCATGGAGAACTTCAGCGATATTTCCGTCCGCCTCACGCTCCCGGAAGATCGCGACGTTCTGGATCGCCTCCGGGCGTGGACTCGCGCTACTTCCACCGATCTGCACCCGGTCTTCGCCCGACGAAAAGCCGATGGCTTCGTCCGTGAATGTCACGGCGATCTCCATCTCGGCAACATCGCCTGGATAGATGGCCGAATACAGCTCTTTGACGGTATTGAATTCAACGCCCGGTTGCGCTGGATCGATGTCGCCAGCGACATTGCGTTTCTGTTCATGGATCTAGCGGAACGCGCTCATCCGGACCTGGCGTGGCGTTTCCTGAATCGCTACCTGGAACAGTCCGGGGACTACGCAGCCATGGGGGTTCTGAACTTCTACCTCGTCTATCGCGCCATGGTGCGGGCGAAAGTCGCACTCATTCGATCGGGCCAGGAGCATCTATCGCCAGCCGAGCGAGAATCGGCGTGGGCTGCCTTCCGCGCCTATCTGGGCTTCGCCAGCGCTCGCACGAGGGTTCGGCACCCGCTCTTGATCATCACCCACGGCCCGTCAGCATCGGGGAAGACCATGATTTCCCAGGGGATGCTGGAGCGATTCGGGGCCATACGCCTGCGGGCGGACGTGGAACGCAAACGTCTCCACGGTGTGGAAGCGGCGGCCAGGAGCGGGTCCCCCCTCGCCGGCGGAATCTACGACCCGGCGGCAACGCGGCGCACCTATGCGTACCTCCTTGAGCAGGCCCGGCTGGTCCTGAGCGCCGGCTACCCGGTCATTCTCGACGCGACTTTTCTCGCCCGCTGGCAGCGGAATCTGGCGCGGGATCTTGCTTGCACTGTGGACGCGCCGTTCATGATCGTGGACTGCCAGGCGCCGGCGGGAGAATTACAGCGACGCGTGGTGGAGCGGGAAAGGGAAGCGGTCGATGCGTCGGAAGCCACGATGGCGGTTCTGGATTACCAGATGGCCAGCGCTGAGCCGCTGGAGCAAGAGGAACTGCTGCACACGGTTCACATCGACAGCGCCCGCGAATCGTTGGACGCGGCGGTTGCGCGCATAGCCGATAGGCTTGGGTCCCGGGGAGGCGCGCGTCCGACCTGAGGCTTCGCCGGGGGCTGTGCTCTCGCGGATTGCCCGTGGCGGGTTCCCCCGCGAAGGGCGCCGGGTGGCTTCAACCGATCCCTTCGCCAGAATCAGATGTGGCGCAAGCGCTCGGTCATCATCAGCTTCCGCGGCCCGGCTCGATCAGTCGCCTTTTCCCGGACATGCCGGGACTTTGCCCCAACGGCCGTTGCAGTGTTTCC
>JBAWHH010000068.1:0-10762 GCA_049593715.1 Rhodocyclaceae bacterium | reverse complement strand
CGGCACGACATTCGCTGCATCACGCCGGACGATGCCAACGACCCGGCAACGTCGGCGCTCATCGCCGAATCGCGGCCGGATTTCCTCTTCTCGTTCTACTACCGCCAAATGCTGTCGCCGGCAGTGTTGGCATCGGCACCCCGCGGCGCCTTCAACATGCACGGCTCGCTGCTACCCAGATTCCGCGGCCGTGTGCCGGTCAATTGGGCGGTGATCCGGGGGGCGCGGGAGACCGGGGCCACGCTGCACGAAATGGTGGAGAAACCCGACGCGGGCCGTATCGTGGACCAGCAGGCCGTGCCCATCCTGCCCGACGACACCGCGGGGGACGTTTTCGACAAGGTGACCGTCGCCGCAGAACTGGTCCTCTACCGGGCGCTACCCGCCTTGGTGGAAGGCCGTGCCGAACTTCGGCCGCAAGATCTCGCCCAGGGATCTTACTTCGGCGGACGCCGGCCGGAAGATGGCCGGATTCGCTGGTCGGAATCGGCGCAATCGATCCACGACCTCGTGCGCGGGGTCGCGCCGCCCTACCCAGGCGCATTCACGGAAATCGATGGCTGCCGGCTGCGCATCCTGCGCACGCAACTCGCGCCCAGGCGCCGTCCTCATTCAGCGCTACCCGGCCTGCACGTCGAAAACGCGCGGCTTTACGCCAGTTGCGGCGATGGCAATTCGCTGCAGTTGCTGGAAGTGGAAGTCGACGGCGCGCTCATCACGGCGGAAGCTTTGGCACGGCGGTTCGGCCCCAGCATCGCCTTGCCCACCTGAGTGGTCAAACAATCCCAACATGAAAAAAGTCCTCATCCTCGGCGTCAATGGCTTCATCGGCCATCATCTTTCCCAGCGCATCATCGCAACCACCGATTGGGACGTGTACGGCATGGACATGCAGGCCGACCGCATCGGCGATCTGCTGGCCCATCCGCGTTTCCATTTCTTCGAAGGCGACATCACCATCAACAAAGAATGGATCGCCTACCACATCAAGAAATGCGACACCGTGCTGCCACTGGTGGCGATCGCCACGCCCGCCACCTACGTGCGCGAGCCGCTACGCGTGTTCGAGCTGGATTTCGAGGCCAACCTGCCTATCGTCCGCGCCTGCGTGGAACACCGTAAACACCTCGTTTTCCCTTCCACCTCAGAGGTTTACGGCATGTGCCGGGACGACGAGTTCGATCCGGAGAACTCTGAGCTGGTTTATGGCCCGATCAACAAGCCGCGCTGGATCTACGCTTGTTCCAAGCAGTTGATGGACCGGGTGATTGCCGCCTACGGCCAGCAGCAAGGACTCAACTACACGCTTTTCCGCCCCTTCAACTGGATCGGCGCCGGGCTGGACTCCATCAACACGCCCAAGGAAGGCAGTTCCCGGGTCATCACCCAGTTCCTCGGCCACATCGTGCGCGGCGAGCCGATTAAGCTCGTGGACGGCGGCAGTCAGAAGCGCGCCTTCACCTACGTGGGCGACGGCATCTCGGCGCTGGAGCGCATCATCGCCAACGAAGGCGGCATCGCCTCGGGCAAGATCTACAACATCGGCAATCCCGCCAACAACTACTCGGTGCGCGAACTGGCGACGATGATGCTGGCGATGGCGAGCGAATACGCCGAATACCGCGACTCCGCCGCCCAGGTGCGCCTGGTGGAAACCACATCGGGGGATTATTACGGTCGCGGGTACCAGGACGTGCAGAATCGCGTGCCCAAGATCGACAATACGCGCCAGGAACTGGACTGGGAGCCGACGGTGGCGATGGACGAAGCGTTGCGCCACATTTTCGAGGCTTACCGCGGCCACGTGGCCGATGCCCGCCAACTCGTAGATTGAGACATTCGGTTCCGATATGGGCGGCATCCTCGCACTGAAAGTCGACGTCGACACCCATCGCGGCACGCGCGAAGGCGTCCCCCAACTGCTGGAGCTGCTGCGCCAATACGAGGCGCAGGCGACCTTCCTCTTTTCCCTCGGCCCGGACCGCACCGGCCGTGCCATCCGGCGCGCTTTCCGGCCGGGATTCATGAAGAAGGTCTCGCGGACATCCGTCGTGTCCCATTACGGCTGGCGCACCCTTCTCTACGGCACCCTGCTCCCGAGCCCCGACATTGGCCGCAGTTGTGCAGATCTGCTGCGCAGCGTACGGGACGCCGGTTTCGAAGTTGGCATTCACACCTGGGACCACGTCCGGTGGCAGGATGGCGTCGAAGACGCCAATGCACAATGGACGCGCCGCTTGATGCAACGGGCCAGAGCGCGTTTCGAAGAGATTTTCGGCGAACCGGCGCGAACGCATGGTGCCGCCGGGTGGCAAATGAACCGCCACGCCCTGCGGCTGACCCAGGAACTCGGTTTCGAATACTGCTCGGACGGCCGCGGCCGCCACCCGTTCATGCCCGTCTATCGCGGCGAAATCATCGCTTGCCCGCAGTTGCCCACCACCCTGCCGACCCTGGACGAACTGATCGGACGGGACGGCATCACCGAAGAGAACGTGCACGAGGCCCTGCTCGAAATCACCGCCGAGGAGGCGCCCTATGGTCACGTCTATACGCTCCACGCCGAACTGGAAGGCATGAAGCTCGCCCCGGTTTTCCAGCGCCTGCTGGAGGGCTGGCGCAGCCAAGGGTACGAATTGACGACGACGCGCCAGATTTTCGACTTGCTGGATCTCGACCTCCTGCCCCGCTGCGAGATCCTGCGCGGCGAGGTACCCGGACGCTCCGGCACGCTGATGGTCCAAGGCGAAGAATTTCTTGCCGACTCCGCGACTCTAATACGCTGAAACCCTATCCCCAATGACAGGACAAGCGATGACCAAACTCGATCAGGCCCTAGCCGACTTCTCGTTGCCCGCCACCGGCGACCAGACTTTCTCCCTTTCCGCCCACGCCGGCAAACCGCTGGTGATCTATTTCTACCCCAAGGACAACACGCCGGGCTGTACCACCGAAGCCCAGCAGTTCCGCGATCTCTATGCTGAGTTTCAAGATTTGGGCTGTCCGGTGTTCGGCGTTTCGCGGGACTCCCTCAAGTCCCACGAGAATTTCAAGGCCAAGCTGGACCTGCCTTTCGAGCTGCTGTCCGACGCCGAGGAGGCGGTCTGCCAGCAGTTCGATGTAATGAAGATGAAAAACATGTATGGGAAACAAGTGCGGGGCATCGAGCGCAGCACGTTCGTGATCGACGGCAAGGGTGTGTTGCGTGCCGAATGGCGCGGCGTCAAAGTGGCCGGCCACGCCCAGGAAGTGCTGGATTTCGTCAAGACACTCTGAGCAATCGCGCCTGAAACCGCAGCCCGTGACAGCCCCGAACCGCTGCGCCCCGACGGGCGCCGCATCAACTCCAGACATCGAACGGAAATGACCCAGAAGCGCGCCGCCCCCCGGCTCTGCAAGCTGTTCGTTCTCGACACCAACGTGCTGCTGCACGACCCCACCAGCGTTTATCGCTTCGAGGAGCACGACGTCTTCGTGCCGATCATGACGCTGGAGGAATTGGACAACAACAAAAAAGGGATGTCGGAGGTGGCGCGCAACGCGCGCCAGGCCAGCCGCATGCTGGACACGATCGTCATCAGTGGCGCGGAGCATCAGATCGAGGATGGGATTCCCCTCGCCGGCCCGTCCGACGATCTCGCCGGTGGCCGCCTGTTCCTCCAGACCGAAGCCATCAACGCCGAATTGCCCGCCGCGTTGCCCACCGCCAAGGCCGACAACCAGATCATCGGCGTGGTGATGCACCTGCAACGCAAATACCCCAAGCGGCAGGTGATACTGGTGTCGAAAGACATCAATATGCGCATCAAGGCCCGCGCGCTGGGGCTGGAGGCCGAGGACTATTTCAACGACAAGGTGCTGGAGGACACGGACCTCCTCTATACCGGCACGCGGGAACTGCCCGCCGATTTCTGGGAAACCCACGGCAAGGACATGGAGTCCTGGAAGAAGGACGCCCAGACCCGCTACCGCCTGAAAGGGCCGCTGTGCGCCGACCTGCTGGTCAATGAGTTCGTGCACCTTGAGGAGGGCGAAGAGAGCGACCGGCCGTTCCACGCCATCGTGCGCGAGCGCCAGGGCCGCAGCGCTGTCCTCGAAACGCTGAAGGACTACACCCATCACAAGAACGCCGTTTGGGGCATCAACGCCCGCAACCGCGAGCAGAATTTCGCCCTGAACCTGCTGATGGACCCGGATATCGATTTCGTCACCCTGCTCGGCCAGGCCGGTACCGGCAAGACGTTGCTCACCCTCGCGGCGGGACTGACCCAGACGCTGGAAACCAAGCTCTACAGCGAAATCATCTTCACCCGCGTCACCGTGCCGGTGGGTGAAGACATCGGCTTCCTGCCCGGCACCGAGGAAGAGAAGATGACACCGTGGATGGGGGCGCTGGAGGACAACCTGGACGTGCTCAACGGCACCAGCGAAGAAGGCGGGGACTGGGGCCGTGCCGCCACCCGCGACCTGATCCGCAGCCGCATCAAGGTCAAGTCGCTGAACTTCATGCGCGGGCGCACCTTCATCAAGAAGATGCTGGTGATCGACGAAGCACAAAACCTGACGCCCAAACAGATGAAAACGCTGGTGACCCGCGCCGGGCCGGGAACCAAGGTCATCTGCCTGGGCAACATCGCCCAGATCGACACGCCCTACCTGACGGAAGGCAGTTCCGGGCTGACCTACGTCGTGGACCGCTTCAAGGGCTGGGTCCACAGCGGCCACGTCACCCTGCAGCGGGGCGAGCGCTCGCGGCTGGCGGACCACGCGGCGGAAGTCCTCTAGGCCAAGGCAGAATAGCGGCTTTCCAACCCCCCGCGGTCCAGACGCCGCGGGCTCTCATCCATTCGATCCCTCTTTCGCCGCAGCATGGACAATTCCCAAGCCATTGGCGTTTTTGACTCGGGCATCGGCGGCCTCACCGTCGTGCGCGCCCTTATGGAGCGCCTGCCCTACGAAAACCTGATCTACTTCGGCGACACGGCCCGCGTGCCCTACGGCGTCAAGTCGGTGGAAACCATCGCCCGCTTCACTACCCAGATCGCCGAATTCCTGCTGGCGCGTAGGGTCAAGCTGTTGATCATCGCCTGCAACACCATGGCCTCGGTCGCGTCCCAACTGGTCAGCGACTTGGCCCCGGTGCCGACGCTGGACGTCATCGACGCGGGGGCATGGGCCGCCGCCCAACGCAGCCGCAGCCACAACATCGGCGTGATCGGCACCCCCACGACGGTGAACAGCAACGCCTACGCCCGCGCCATCCACCGCTACAGCGCCGACGCCCGCGTGTATTCCCATGCCTGTCCGCTGTTCGTGCCGCTGGTGGAGGAAGGCTGGCTGGACCACGAGGTCACCCGCTTGACGGCGCAGGAGTACCTGAAACCGGTGCTGGCCCAGGGTGTGGACACGCTGGTGCTGGGCTGCACCCATTACCCGCTGCTGACGCCCTTGCTGCAGCAGGTCGCCGGCAACGGCATCAGCCTGATCGATTCGGCCCAGAGCATGGCCGAGCGCACCTCCGCACTGCTCGCCGCCCGCGGCATGGGGAATGCCTCGCTAACGGCCCCGGACCATCACTTTTACGTCACCGACGTGCCGCTGCGCTTCCAGACCGTCGGCGAGCGTTTTCTTGGGCGCACGCTGACCAACGTACACGTCGTCAAGCTGGATTGAGACCGGCCCCAAACGCGGCCTCATCAGTACCCGCCCGGCTGGGCATAGTTCTGGAAGCGGGTGTATTCGCCCTGGAACGTCAGGCGCACGGAGCCGATGGGGCCGTTGCGCTGCTTGCCGATGATGATCTCCGCCGTACCCTTGTCGGGGGAGTCGGGGTTATAAACCTCGTCGCGGTAGATGAACAGGATCACGTCCGCATCCTGTTCGATAGCGCCGGATTCCCGCAAATCCGACATCACCGGTTTCGGCGGTTTGCGCTGCTCCACGTTCCGGCTCAACTGCGACAAGGCAATGATGGGCACGTCCAATTCCTTGGCCAGCGACTTTACGGAGCGGGAGATCTCGGATAGCTCCGTGGCGCGGTTTTCCCCCTCGCGGACCGAGGACATGAGCTGCAGGTAGTCGATCACGATGAGGCCCAGCTTGCCGTATTGGCGCTGCAGCCGGCGGGCGCGGGCACGCAGATCGATAGAGTTCAGGCCCCCGGTCTCGTCCACGTGGATCTTGGCGTCGTGCAGCTTGCCCAGGGCGTAGGTCAGGTTCTGCCACTCGTTGTCGTTGAGGCGGCCGGTGCGCAAGCGGTGCTGATCCAGGCGGCCCACGGACGAGATGAAGCGCATCGCCAACTGAGTGCCGGGCATTTCCATACTGAAGATCGCCACCGGCTGCAGCGTCTCCAGAGCGACGTTCTCGGCGATGTTGAGGGCGAAGGCGGTCTTGCCCATGGAAGGGCGACCGGCGACGATGATCATGTCCCCGGGCTGGAGCCCGGAGGTCTTCTCGTCCAGGTCGGCGAAGCCAGTGGGAATGCCGGTGATGTCCGACGGACTATCGCGGTCGTACAACTGCTGGATGCGATCCACCACCTGGGACAGCAGCGGCTGGATGGAGACGAAGCCCTGGGTGTTGCGGCTACCGGCTTCGGCGATTTCGAAGATCCGGCTTTCCGCCTCGTCCAGCAGCGTCTTGGCGTCGCGGCCCCGCGGACTCAGGGCACCGGCTGCGATTTCGTCGCCGATGGTCACCAGCTTGCGCAGGATCGCCCGCTCGCGGACGATTTCCGCGTAGCGACGGATGTTCGCGGCGGACGGCGTGTTGTTGGCGATTTCGCCCAGATACGCCAGGCCGCCGGCCTGCTCCACCTCGTCGCTTTTCTCGATCGACTCGTACACCGTCACCACGTCCGCCGGGCGCCCCGCCTGCAGCAGCTTGCTGATGTGCATGAAGATGCGGCGATGGTCGTCGCGATAAAAGTCCGCTTCCGACACCTGGTCCGCGATGCGATCCCAGGCCGCGTTGTCCAGCAGCAGTCCGCCCAACAGCGACTGCTCCGCTTCGATGGAATGGGGCGGCAACTTGAGTGCCGCCATTTGCGGGTCGGGGGACGGGGTAAAACGGGTCTGCGCCAAGGGGTGCCCTCCAGTCAGTTGCGGCAGTCTACTCGGCGGCCCGGCCCTTGTAGATAGAACAACCTGTGGATAAGTGCTGTAAAACCTGTGGAATTTCGCCGCCCATCTTAGGCGTACCCCAAGCCGTTGAGTTAATCTGTTGATGGCTACCGATTGGCAGCAGAGCCATCTTCGTCGGGCTCCCTGGATCTCTAAGCTCCGCTTGCTAACGCGCTGCCTCTTCGGCACCAAGGTGGCTCGCGAACTGGCTCACTAAAGCGCAGCAACGGGACACCTTCCGAGCAAGGACGATGTACGCGGCATGAGGTCAAGAGAAATAGATGATGTCTCGGTAATCCAGCGGCGCCTGCGCCAGCCCAAGGCGCTGTGCCGGGGTCTTACCATCCTTGCCGGTTAGGATGTAGTTGTGGACCGTCCGCATGATGTCGAGCACCTTGGCGACGTTGCCTGGATTGTACGGAGCATAGCCGTTCCACACCCGCCCTTTGTTGGCCTTGGAACGGATCGGCCGTTCCAGTAGGGAGATCCGCCGGCGCACTTGGTTGAAGAAGGAATCGACGCCGTGCAGGCTCGCCTTGTTGTAGAGCCACGCCTTGTGGTCTTGGTCGTAGTCGCCAAGATCGGTGAGGTAGGCCACGGCCTTCTCCGGTTCGCTCATGGTCGGGAATGGATGGTCGAGCCATCGATCCTGCCATTTCCCGTGGGGCGTCATGCTCTGCAAACGCTCCTTGATCAGAAGCAGCTTGACTGCCTGCGGCTGCATTCCCGGGTGCTCGCCTCTGGCCCGCTCGAACCGCGCCTTCGCGTCGTTGTACCGGGAGCGCTTTTCGTCCACCGTCAGATCCTTGGTGATCCGGACATAGAAAGCATCGGCCGTACGGTCGCGAATTTCGTCGTGGATCGCCGCTAGGCACGCCGCCCGCAGGCCGGGATCCTGGTCGAGGAAAAAGCGCCATTTCTGAACACGGGCGAGCAAGCGTTTCAGGAAGAAGAAGTGGCCATACATCGTGTACTCGCCGTGGGTTTGCATGCCGTATTCCGGTAGTTGCTCCACGGGCGATGGCGTGTCGGGGCTTTCGATATCTTCACGGACCAAGGCTGCCGCGTAAGCGTCGTCGATCTCCATCGGAAGCCCACCTTTGCGCCGCCTCGTGGCCACCGACTTTGCGCTGGCTTCCTTGTGGTCGGCATTGAGCCACAAGCGGGCAAATCGACGATGTGGATAGGGTTTGGCGAGATCGCCATTCCGCTCCACCTCGGCTTGGATGGCTTCGCTGTCCAGCGAAGAGTCGAAGTTGAGGTGCAGGCCGAAGCAGTAACCGTGGTCGTTGTCCACCGCCGCAATGGCCGACAACTGGATATTCCGCTTGTCCTCTCGCACCCGCCAATTTACGAGGTAGTCCTGCCGGTCCACCCCCAGGTACAGCCGGCGGATGGGCAGATCGGCCAGTGCGCGCTCGCGGTTCGCGGCAAAGGCTTGGCACTGGTGGTGAAGGAAGTCCAGCCGATGGTAGAAGGTCTTGGGGTCGATGTCGGCGACTTCGATGATGCGGCGGACGGGCATCTTATTGACCAGCAGCCGGAAGATGGTCTTGTTCTTGTGGTGCTCCCGCTGTCGGGCGGTGGCCTTGGTGTTCTGCGAGAACGTCTTGCCGCAGACGTTGCAGCGCCAGCGCGGGTTGCCCACGGTGGTCTTGCCAAAGGAGGCGTAGGCACCGGCGGTGCCGACTGGCACCTGGTTGGCGTGGTTGGGGCAGTCATCGTTGCGACAGAACACGGCGGCAGCGGGCAACAAGTAGGCCGCCATGCGTTGGACTTCTTCTGCGATTCCGACGTTGCTCTTGAGAGGGAAGCTTTCGCCGCAGTCGTTGCAGATGCAGAACGAAACGCCTTTGCGCTGTACATCGAGGGTGTAAGGATTCGTGCCGCCAGGTCGGCGCTCCGCCCTTTGCCCAGCAGCGATGCCGTAGTTCGAGCAGACCGGCGACTTGCAGTAGTTGACCTGGATACCGCCGTGCTCGATGGGTATCCGCGGGTATTCTCGGGCAGAAGTTGCGGAAGATTTTTCCGGCACCATCGGGAATACAAACGTCCATGACTACGGGCATCTTACGTCCGTTCACCGGCTCGTATCAACAGATTAACTCAACGGCTTGGGCGTACCCCACCACGGGGAGCGCAGCATCTCTGGGGAGGCAATGCGTAGAGAGGAAAAAAGATGAGAGGGAGGCAAGTGCCGGGCCGGCGGACCGTATCGCCAGCCACGGGAGCCAGGAGTCAATCGTGGGGAACTGCTCGCAAAAACGGCGCGCCTGAAGCGCGCCGTCACCGGGGGGATTAGGGGCTCCCGCCAGAACTGAGGCCGGGCTGCCTGCGACTGAACTAAGGCTTGGCCCGCTTCCCAAGCAGCCGGTCACCAGCGTAAACCAGGGCCGCAAGCCCCAGCATACCAGCAACGACCACCCCGGAAGTACCGAAAGCGCCTTGGAACATGATGGCAAAAAGCGCCACCGCCGCAAACACCACGACCAACATTACTGCCATGCGAACAATCATCACGCTGCTCCTGAACTTCTGGCCGGGTAAGCCAGGCTTTACGGATATAGGTTCTTGGCCTTTACCCCTCCGTGCCGGCGAACACTGCGCCCGCCAACCACGCCGCGCATCCTGCCACGGGGTATTGCAGCGCACAAGAGCGAATCCTCACGGCGTGGTGTTTTCGCCACGTTCTGCGCCGACCGGACAGATGCCGCCGCTGCGTCGTCGGCCGATGACAAAGCCCGGCGTCGTTCAACGCCCTCGCGACAAAGCGGCATTGCCGCGCCGTCTCCGGAGACCCGATTTACCAGTTCTCGGCAGAGGAGATCCGGGCGCCCATTGACGAGATGCTCCAAATCCTGCGCTTTGCCGGCCGGCCGCCGTCCTGACCGCTGCCTATTGCAGGAGAGGGGCGAGAAATCCCAGGGGTGAACGCGTCAGCGCAACGGAGACGATGTAGGTGAACGAGCCCAATGCGGCCAGCCACGTTGCGAGCCGCAGGGATTTCGTCCGCCCGCGGCGCAGCGCCACCATGCCGAAACCGATGTACGCAAGAAGCCCCAGTATTTTGGCGAGAACCCAGGATTGTTCCCAGGGAAGCTGGTGGGTGAGGACAACCAGGGCGATGGCGCTCGCCAGCAACACCGTGTCGATGATGTGGGGTGCCACTTTCACCCAGCGACGGTTCAACTGGGGCGACTCCGTAACCATCCAGAAGCCGCGCAGCAGAAAGCCGCAGCCGGTGATGACGACACAGGTGATATGCAGGTGCCTGAGAAGAAGATAGATCATCCTAGAAACCTCAGTTGGACGCGCCCGAGTGTGCGGCTTGCAGGCTGGCTGGCAAGGCACGAGGAGGACGCAGGATCGGCCCCTGCTACGACGAGCAACGCCGCCAGACGGCCTGCAAGTCGTGCAATCGGGCGCGTAGCGGGCTCACCCAATCGGTGAGTGTCATCAATGCGAAAACATCCTTTGTCCACATCTGGTTAGTGGTCTCTCGGAGCGGTGAACTGCGGTTTCTAGGATCATGGTTCAACCGGGACGTCCGTCGACACGAGGCCGCCAATAACTTGGCGCGAAATGCCAAACCCAGAAAGTGAACACGAGGAGCCAAGTCGCCGCGGTCAGCACCAGGA
>JBAWHH010000067.1:0-2667 GCA_049593715.1 Rhodocyclaceae bacterium | reverse complement strand
AAATCGACTGGGTGGGCTGCCAGGATGCCGAGCATTCGGTGATCAATTTTGGGCTTCCGGCGCTGTCCGGAGAGACTGCTTCGTCTCTGGATGTGGTTGAGCTTGAGAGTTCCATCCGCCAGGTAATCCTGGATTTCGAGCCGCGGATCACGCCATCTTCCCTGCAGGTTTCGGCACTGGTGGAAGAAGTGCAACTCGACCAGCACAATGTGGTGAGCATGCAGATTCGCGGCCAGCTATGGGCGCAGCCGGTGCCGATCGAACTTCTGCTGCGGACTGAAGTGGATCTCGAAACGGGCAAGGTTGAAATTCGGGAGTTGGGTTAAGGAGATTTCGTGGATCCGCGCCTGCTGCGGCACTACAACCAGGAATTGCAGCACCTGCGGGAAATGGGCGCCGAGTTCGCCGAGCAATTCCCGAAAATCGCTGCCAGGCTCGGCATGAGCGGGATCGAAGTGACCGATCCCTATGTCGAGCGTCTGCTCGAAGGCGTGGGCTTCATGGCTGCCCGCGTGCACCTCAAGCTCGAGGCTGAGTTTCCTCGTTTCACCCAGCGCCTGCTGGAAATCGTCTACCCCAACTACCTTGCTCCGACGCCGGCGATGCTGGTGGCGCAGTTCCACGTCGAACCCAATGATGCCAACCTCGCCCGCGGCGTGGTGGTGCCCCGCGGCAGCGTTCTTCAAAGTGTGCTCGCGAAGGGCGACGTGACGACCTGCCAATTTGTCTCCGCGCACGACGTTACGTTGTGGCCGATCGAGATCGCCAGCGCCAGCTACTTTTCTTTCGCGCCCGATCTTCCCTTGAATGCGCTGCCCTCGGGACAGCGGGTCAAAGGCGGCATACGCCTGCGGCTGCGGGCGACCGCCGGGCTCAAGTTCGATCAGATCGATCTCGACCGGCTGTGCCTGTTCTTCTCGGGGGCGGACGACGTCGCGTACAGGCTTTACGAATTGTCACATAGTGCCTGCGCCGGGGTGCTAGTGGGGCCCCCGGCGCGCCCCTTGCCGTGGTTCGAATTCCTGCCCAGGAAAGCGGTTCAGCCCGTCGGCTTCCGCGACGAGCAGGCGCTCCTGCCCCAGACTTTGCGCGGTTTCCAGGGCTACCGCTTGCTGCAGGAGTATTTCGCCTTGCCCCAGCGTTTCCTCTTTGCCGAGATCGCGGGCTTGGCGAAAGCGCTGCGGCGCCACGGGGGCGACGAACTGGAGGTGGTCCTTCTTTTCGATCGCGGTGATGCGCGGCTGGAGTCCGTGGTGGATGCCGGGAACTTCAGCCTTCATTGCACGCCGGCGGTGAACCTCTTCCCGAAGCGGGCGGACCGAATCCACGTTACTGAAGGTACGTATGAATACCACGTCGTCCCCGACCGCACGCGGCCGATGGACTTCGAGGTGTTCGAGGTCACGTCGGTCACTGGCCATGGGGCTGGGAGCACCGGCGAACAGCGTTTCCTTCCCTTCTACGCCGCGTTTCATCACGAGAATCCGGAACATCATGCCTTTTACACCGTCCAGCGTGAGCCCCGGTTGGTTTCGGCAGCGCAAAAACGCAGCGGGGCGCGGTCGAGTTACCTCGGTGCGGAGGTATTCCTCTCCCTTGTCGATCCCCGTGACGCGCCTTTCGATTTTGGCCTGAGGCAACTGTCGATAAGCGTGCTGTGCACGAACCGTGACTTGCCTCTTTCCATGCCGCTTGGCGTGGGCAAGACCGACTTCACGATGGAAGTGGCGGCGCCGGTGACGCGGATCACCTGTGCCAAAGGACCGTCGCGCCCCTTTTCTTCCGTCCGGGAGGGTAGGGCGGCCTGGCAGTTCATCAATCACCTGTCGCTGAACTATCTTTCGCTGATCGACAACAACGAGCGTGATGGCGCCGCCGTGCTGCGCGAGATGCTCGATCTCTACGCCACGATGGGCGACAGTGCCATGAGGCGCCAGATCGATGGCATGCGTTCGGTGCGCGTGCGGCCCATGGTGCGGCGTTTCCCCGTTCCGGGCCCGATCGCCTTCGGCCGCGGCCTGCAGATCGAGCTGGAGGTGGACGAGTTAGCCTTTCAAGGTGGAAGCGCCTTCCTCTTTGGCGCCGTCATGGAACAGTTTCTCGCCCGTTACGCCTCCATCAATTCGTTCACCGAAACGGTTTTGCGCTCCGGAACGCGGGGAGAAATCATGCGCTGGGTACCCCGTTGCGGGGAACGCCCGATTCTTTAGGAAACCGCCATGGGCGAACTTTCCCGGGAAGATTTGGCGGAACGGCGATCAGGGTTCTTTCGCCGCCTGGCCGAGCGGCCTTTCGACCATGACTTCTTCCAGGCGATGCGCCGCATCGAGAGCTTGTTCCCCGACAAGCCGCGATTGGGTACCGCTCCTCGGCCCAAAGATGAGCCGGTCCGCCTGGCCCAGGAGCCGTCGATGTCCTTTGCTCCGGCCGCCATTTCATCTTTTGCGCTTGGAGAAGAGGGGCGACCGCCTAGGCTTGAGCAGCGGTTTTTCGGTCTGCTTGGCCCGAACGGCGCGTTGCCGCTGCACCTGACCGATTTTGCCCGCGAGCGCATCCTTCACGGCGGCGACCGGACCTTCGCCCGCTTCCTCGACGTTTTTCACCACCGGTTTCTGGCGCTGTTCTATCGCGCCTGGGCTCAGGCTCAGCCGACGGTCAGCCTGGATC
>JBAWHH010000066.1:0-1703 GCA_049593715.1 Rhodocyclaceae bacterium | reverse complement strand
CGATAGGACTTGCTTCGAGTCGTCTGGCCGTTATCTTCGACTGCACCTTCAGCAATCAAGTTTTGGAGGTGCCTGTGCACCGCTTGGCGCGTCAAACCAAAGTGCTCCGCGGCCACCTGGACGATGTCCTTCGGATGCCCATCGAGCTTGCCAATGATGAATTTCCGAATCGACTCTCCGCCCGCGCGAACCTTGGCCACAGCAAACCTTTTGTCAATTCTGTCGAACGTTAATGTCCACTTTCCGGGGAACCATTGTCAACATTTAGCCACGTTATTTGCGCCACAAAAGCCTGCCCTCAAGACCGCCCGGAGGTCAGCCGGCGGAAAAGGCATTGGGGCGGTCCGAAGCCCGTTCCGTCATCAAATCGCGGATGATGCGCTGGACCATGGGGGTGACGACAGCCAGGTCCAGGGTCGGATTGCGGATGCTGCGTACCATCAATCCTTCCATGAGGGCGGCAATCACCTCCGCCATCCCGGCGGTGATCGCCTCGCAATCGTCGTGGCCGTTGGCCTGGCGCAACGCCCGGACGGTTTCCTGCAGGCTGGCGAAACATTGCCGATCCGCCGTGCGCACCACCTCGGCGACGCGGGGATTGCGCGCTGCTTCGGCAACGATTTCTAGTTTCAGGCCGGCGGTGGCCGGGTCGACCATATCCCGTACCCCTTCCGCGAGGTGGCCCACCATCGCCTCCAGCACATTGCGCGCGGCACGAAATTCCGCGGTCAAGGTCAATAGACGTTCGAGATCCTGGGCGACGATGCCGGCAATGATCGCTTCCTTGTTCTCGAAGTAGTGGTAGATGTGGCCAGCGCTCATGCCCGCGGCCTGGGAAATCTCCGCGATGCTGGCGCCGTGAAATCCGTGGCGGCAGAAGCAGTCGGCCGCCGCGGCAAGTATCTGGGCCCGGCGGGCTTCGGCCCGCGGCGGATCGCCGGGCAATTCGGTAGCAGCGCTCATTGGTGTCTCCTCGCTCTCATTCTGGTGTCTCGTGCCCCGCGTGACGATGCGAAATATCCGGCATTGCGTCGCAAAAAAATCTGGCATCGAGTGAACATTCATTCTAGAATGACCATTCTACCGTTGTTATCGATCCTGTCCAACATCCGGGCGACCGCCAGTTTCCCCGCGCAGGCGCCTTCAGCCAGGATCCCATGATCGAAAGGCGTTGCATGCAAATCAGGACAAAGACCGTTTCCCGTTCCGCCGTTGCCGTGCTTGTCGCGTTCCTGATGGGCGCTTGCGGCAGCAAAGACCAGACATCCGGCGGGCCTGGCGCAGGCGCCCCTGCGCCTTCGGTGGGCGTAGTGACGGTGAAGGCGGAAAACGTGCCCATGGTGGCCGAACTGCCCGGCCGCACATCGCCGTATCTCATCGCTGAAGTACGGCCCCAGGTGACGGGAATCGTTGCCAAGCGCGCCTTCGGCGAAGGCAGCGAAGTCAAAGCCGGCGCCGTGCTTTATCAGATCGAGCCAGCCACCTACGCCGCGGCGTTCGACAGCGCCAAGGCCAGCCTCGCCCGCGCCCAAGCGAACCGCGAAGCGGCGCGTCTGAAAGCCGTGCGCTACGCCGATCTGGTGAAGATCGACGCGGTCAGCAAACAGGCCAACGACGATGCCCAGGCGGCGCTCAAACAGGCCGATGCCGACGTGGCCGCTGCCCGCGCCGCCGTGGACAAGGCGCGCATCGATGTCGATTTC
>JBAWHH010000065.1:0-2910 GCA_049593715.1 Rhodocyclaceae bacterium | reverse complement strand
ACAGAATGGCGATCCCGGCGATGGGCAGGATGTCTCCCTTGCCTAGCATGGGCAGCCATCCCCAGGCGGTGGGCATGCCCGTCTGCTGCAGATACTGTTGTGCGGGCAGTTTCCAGTAGTTGGGAATCTCCGCCAGCGGGACATGGGCGGGCACCAGCCCGAACACGTAGGCGAGGAATCCCGCCGTCAGGATAGCGAGCCCGATCTTCATGCCCCAGTCCAGCACGGTGGCGTAGCGCATCTGCTCGGCCGAGGCGTACTCCCCTTTCTTGAAGGTCACGATCGTTCCCTCACAGCCCCAGGCCGAGGCCTTTGGATAGCGCCCGCAGGCCGGCGAACAGCAGCAGCCCGATGACCAGCTTGCGCACCACGGAAGCCTTCAGCACGGTGAGCAGGCGCGCGCCGATGAACGCCCCCAGCATCATGCCCACCACCGAAGGCGCGGCGACGATGGCCAGCACCGCACCCTTGTTCAGGTAAACCCAGGCCGCGGACGAATCGACGATGGACAGGATGAAACTGCTGGTCCCCGCCGATACCTTGAGGGGCACGCCCATCAGCAGGTTGAGGGTGGGCACGTTGGCCCAGCCCGCGCCCAGCCCGAACATTCCCGCCAGCATGCCAATGCCGAGAAACAATACGAGCCCCAGCGGGGTGCGGTGGATCTTCCAGTCGAAGTCCTGGCGGCGCGCCACGTCGTGGAACACGCCGTTGATGCGCAATGCCATCGACAGGGCGTCGGCCTGGGGCACATCGGGAAATTCGGATTTCTTGGCGGACCACATCAGGACGACGATGGCGAGAATCGTCGCCCCCAGGGCTGTCTGCACAACGTGTGCGGGCATCGCCAGGCCAACCATCGCGCCGACGATGGAACTGGCGGACGCCAGCACCGCCATGGGCAGGGCGAGCCGCAGATTGGACAGTCCGCCGCGCAACAGGCCCGGCCCCGCTGCCAGGGCGCTGGCCAGCGCCACCAACAGGCCCGCACCGCGGACGAAATCGAGGTGAAACGGGAAAAACCCGCTGACGATGGGCACGAACAAGACACCGCCCCCCACCCCAGCCGGCACGGCCACGATACCCAGGGCAAAACAGACGACGAACAGCAACGCCGGCCAGGCCCACCAGGGCCAGGCAGCCGTGCCGGTGGCCACGACGTCGGCGGCCGATGCCGGCATCGCCAGGAGCAGGCCCGCGGCCATCAGGGCCGCGGCAGGAAGGAGGAAAGCGGGTCGCATTGTTCGCGTTCTGGGGTCAGGCCGCCGGCTCCGGGAAGTCCCGGGGCCATGTTCGGGATCAATTCTAAGGAAGCCCCCGCCGACTCGAAAAAAGTAAATCTGATGCCCGCATCAGTCGAGAGGTTGGCGCTCGTCCGACAGGAAACGGGCGCCGAGGAATCTGCTCCCCCCGGCGCCCGTCTGCACCCCGCCCTGCGCTGCTTACCGGCTCACAGCGGCAGGATCATCTTGAACCACAGCTTGTCGCCGCCGAAGCGGTTTTCCACGGCAGTCTCATGCTGCCACTGGCCGACGAAGGTGGTGCCACCCTTGGTGGTGTATTTTACGCTGGGACCAATGGCGAACACTTCGCCTTTGCGCCCTTCCGACCACAGGCCGGGTGCGGCAGCCACGGTGCGGCCGTTCAGCTTGTCGTTGGTAACCTGCTTCAGGTAGTAACCGCTAAGGCCCACGCCCCAGGGCCCGAAGTTGCGGCCGACGAGGTAGTCCATGTGGAACTCGTCGCCCGACTCGTAATCCGTGTCGCGATTGCGGGTCTTGATGTTGTACATCAATTTGGCGGACGCTTCCCAGCCGTTCTGGCCGAGGTAGGACACGGCGAAAGCGGGCTCGAAGCTGGTGTAGTTGGCGCCGATGCTGGTGCGCAGGTCGTTCTTGTCGTAAGACCCGGTGGGCAGGTTGATGTCCATACCGGCCACCGCGTGCCATTCCGGCCCGAAGTGCCAGGCGATGTTGAACGGGCTGACGGTCACGTCGCCTATGCCGAACTCGCTCTCCCGGCCGCCCAGGGGCGCGAAATCGATGGACTGATGCACCACGGGCACGATCACGTGCCACAGCCAGTTGCCGCCCAGGATGCTCTTGTCCGTCACCTGCACGAAACGCAGGGCGTCGAACCAGGCGTTGACTTCCGGCGTCTTGCCGCCCAGGTTGACCTTGTCGCCATTGCCATTGCGCAGCTTGCCGGAGTAGTAGCCGAAGTAGTTGATGAAGTAATTGCCCGGCGGCGGCAGGGCCCCGGCGTACCAGTTTTCGGCACCGTTGGGATACTGATCACCGCCCTCTTTCGCCATGGCACTGCCCGCAACCAGTCCGGCGAGGGCCAGCGCGACCCCGATTTTCGTCATTCTCATGCCATTTTCCTTGTGTGTTTGGTTGTAGCCGACCTCGATTCGCCCGCCGGCGCGCAGCGAGCGGCGGCACCTTACCGGAACGGGGATGGCCGGTATTGCGGAAGATCACGAATTGCGTGGGTCGCGGCCGTCTGAGGAAGAGCAGAACCGCTCGGGGCCGAACGCCAACTGAGACGGATCCGCTTCGTCGGCAAGGAAGGCCTTGACCGCGCGGAACACCAGGGGCAGCAGTGCCAGACCGATCTTGTGCCCACCGGTCGCCACCAGAACGTTCGGCCGATCGGGCAAGCGGCCGAGCAGCGGATAGCCATCCCGAGTTCCGGGACGGATGGCGGACCAGGGCACCACCTCGCGCACCGTCAATTCCGGGCGGAACATCTGGCTCAGGCGGCGGAAAAGCTGGTCGGTATCCTGGTCGTCCGGCTCGGCCGTCGTCCAGGTTTTTGAGGAAACACTGCCCACGCCCAGCAGCCCGCCACCGTGGGGAACAAAAAACAGGCGATCCTGATAGAGCATGGGCAATTCCGCCGCCCAGG
>JBAWHH010000064.1:0-8210 GCA_049593715.1 Rhodocyclaceae bacterium | reverse complement strand
GGTAAACCCTGCCGGGCTTTTTGCTTAAGGGCCACGCAAGGCGCCGCGTCCGCCGCCGTGCCCGGTCCCGACTCGTTACATCCGCTCGATCATGGCTTTGCCAAAGGCCGAGCAAGACACCTCGGTCGCCCCGTCCATCAGACGGGCCAAATCGTAGGTGACGATCTTGTCGATGATCGCCGCTTCCATAGACTGGATGATCAGGTCCGCCGCCTCGACCCACCCCATGTGGCGGAGCATCATCTCGGCGGAAAGGATGAGCGACCCCGGATTCACCTTGTCCTGGCCGGCGTACTTCGGCGCCGTGCCATGGGTGGCTTCGAACATGCCCACCGTGTCGGAAATGTTGGCGCCCGGCGCAATGCCGATTCCGCCGACCTGCGCGGCAAGCGCGTCGGAAATGTAGTCGCCGTTCAGGTTCAGCGTGGCGATCACATCGTACTCCGCCGGCCGCAGCAGGATCTGCTGCAGGAAGGCATCGGCGATGGAATCCTTGACGGTGATGTCGGGTCCGCCGTTCGGGCTCTTGATGCGGCACCACGGCCCGCCGTCGATCAATTCAGCGCCGAATTCGCGCTGTGCCAAGGCGTAACCGTAATCCCGGAACGCGCCTTCGGTGAACTTCATGATGTTGCCTTTGTGCACGAAGGTTACCGACTTGCGCTTATTGTCGATGGCGTACTGGATGGCCTTGCGAATCAGGCGCTCCGAGCCCTCGCGGGAAACCGGCTTGATGCCGATGCCCGACGTTGCCGGGAAGCGGATCTTCTTCACCCCCATCTCATCCTGCAGAAACTTGATGAGCTTGCGCGCAGCATCCGTCTCCGCCGCCCATTCGATGCCGGCGTAGATGTCTTCGGTGTTCTCGCGGAAGATCACCATGTCGGTCTTGGTGGGATCTTTCAGTGGCGACGGCACGCCCTTGAAATAGCGCACCGGCCGCAAGCAAACATAGAGGTCGAGTTCCTGGCGCAACGCCACGTTCAAGGAACGAATGCCGCCGCCCACCGGGGTGGTCATCGGGCCTTTGATGGAGACGACGAACTCTTTGAGGGCCGCCAGCGTTTCTTCGGGCAGCCACACGTCGCCGCCGTAGACTCGGGTCGACTTCTCTCCGGCGTAGATTTCCATCCAATGAATCTTCTTGCTACCCCCGTAGGCCTTGGCCACGGCGGCGTCCACGACGTCCTTCATCACCGGCGTAATGTCGACGCCGATGCCGTCGCCTTCGATGAAGGGAATGATGGGGTTGTCAGGGGTCGGCTTACCGGCAACGATCTTCTCGCCGTCGGTCGGTACGCTGATCTTGGTGTATGCAGTCATGCTGTTACCTCACTGGTGTTGGCGTTCGTTCTTGTTGCCGGCACGTCGGCATTCGGCGTGCCGGCCTATTCCAGGATCCGATGCCCCTTCCCTGCGCCAGCCGATGGGCAAATGGAAAGGATTGAAAATCGGATTCGTCTATGCCGGGCTAGCGCGCCGGCGATGGTTCGCTCACGCAAGCTTCGGGCCACCGGCATTGCTTGCGACTTTACTTTTTCAATTATCTCGTAAATCCTTCGGCCCATGTACGTGGGGCTGGCCACAGCGATAGGCTCCCACGTCTGCGTGACGCTTTTCCGCGGTGTGGCGTCAGGACGACTCTCAGAGACCCTCAGGAGCATGATTCGATGAATTGGGCCAGCGACATTCCCGCCACCCAGAACCCGACGGCGCAAGGTATCGCCGCCGCCATGCTGGACGGCTTCAACAAGCATTACCGGCTGTTCCACGAAGCAACCATCGTCGCCAAGGAACACTTCGAGGCGGCGGAATGGCAGGCGCAGCAGAAAGCGGTGCGCGACCGCATCCAGTTCTACGACGCGCGGGTGAAGGAAACCGTGGAGCGCCTGAACCACGAGTTCAATGCTTCATCTCTTGACGAAACGACGTGGCGCCAGACCAAGCTCTACTACATCGGCCTGCTCACCAACCACAGGCAGCCCGAACTTGCGGAAACCTTCTTCAATTCAGTGTTCTGCCGCATCATGCACCGCACCTACTTCAACAACGATTTCATCTTCGTGCGGCCGGCGGTGTCCACCGAATACATGGACTCGGATCCGCCCAGCTACCGCGTCTATTACCCCCTGCGGGACGGGCTGCGCGCGGCGCTGCGGGAAATGTTCCTGGATTTCGGCTGGCAGTGCCCTTTCGCCAACCTGGACCGGGACATCCAGTACATGGTTCGCGCAATACGCAACCACATGGGGGAATGGCCGAAAGCCGAACCGAACCTGCAGCTCCGAGTCCTTGCCTCGGCCTTCTATCGGAACAAGGGCGCCTACATCATTGGAAAAGCAGTCAACGGGGATCAGGATTACCCCTTCGCCGTGCCGGTCTTGCACGACCCCAACGGGCGCCTGTACCTCGACACCGTGCTCTTGGAGTTCCCGCGCATCGTCACCCTGTTCAGCCTGAACCGCGCCTACTTCATGGTGGACATGGAAGTTCCATCGGCCTACGTCGAGTTCCTGGCCGGCATCATGCCCGGCAAGCCCAAGACCGAGATCTACACCATGTTGGGCCTGCAAAAGCAGGGCAAGAACATCTTCTACCGCGACCTGATCCACCACCTGCGCCATTCCCAGGACGACTTCGTCGTCGCCCCCGGCATTCCCGGCCTGGTCATGCTGGTTTTCACCCTGCCCTCCTTCCCCTACGTGTTCAAAGTCATCAAGGACGAATTCGGAGCCTCCAAAGAGTCGGATCGGGCGACGGTCAAGTCCAAATATCTTCTGGTGAAACAGGTGGACCGGGTGGGACGCATGGCGGACACCCTGGAATTCTCCGACGTCGCCCTCCCCAAGGCCCGGTTCAATCCTGCGCTGCTGGACGATCTGCGGCGCAAGGTTCAATCGCAGCTTGAGGAAGAGGACAACACGGTGGTGATCCGCCACGTGTCCATCGAACGCCGGCTCGAGCCCCTCAACATGTTCCTCGACAAGGCCGCCGATGACGAGATCGACCACGCGGTGTGCGAATACGGCAACGCCATCCGGGAGCTGGCGGCGGCGAACATCTTTCCCGGCGATCTGCTGTGGAAGAACTTCGGCGTAACCCGTTTCGGCCGCGTCGTGTTCTACGACTACGACGAGATCGAGTACCTCACCGACTGCAATTTCCGCCGCATCCCCCCCGCCGCCAATCCGGAGGACGAGATGTCCGGCGAAGTGTGGTACTCGGTGGCCAGGAACGACATCTTTCCCGAGGAATTCGGTGCGTTCCTGCTCGGTTCGCCACGCATTCGCCAGGCTTTCATGCGTTATCACGCCGATCTGCTGCAGCCGGATTTCTGGCAGGAAACCCAGAAGAAGATCCGCGCTGCCCACGTGGTGGATTTTTTCCCGTACCCGGAAACCGTTCGGTTCTGCCACGTCTTCGGCGGCTCACGCGCCGAGAAGCCGCCCGGGGAGCGAACGGGCGACGAGGAAAAGAGCTACTCCGTCGAAATCACCTGACGGCCCGGCACCCGCGTTTCCAAGGACGCCCCCTGGCGACCGCCTATCGCGGCTTGCGGCGCGGGGGCTCTTCGCGCGCCATGTCTTCCAGCCGTTCGTGGTACGCCGAGCGCTCCTCGGCGTCGGTCCGCCGCGGGCGCACTTCGGGTTCGTGGTGCTCGATGAAGGGCATGCCCAGTCGGGCGGCCTGGTGTTGGGCATCGGTGGACGTGCCCGGCTCGAAATGGATACAAGTCTCCATCTCCCGCAGGACGGCAAAAAACTCGCCCCTCAAGGCCAGGTCTTCGAGGAAACACTCGATGAGGGTTCCCTTGTCGTAGTCCCCGGTTTCCAGGGAGCGGGCGTCCCGGTAGATCTGCATTGCCAGATGACAGGCATCAAGATCGTGGGCTTCCTTGTCCGTCAGTTCGTGCCTCGCCACCGGGTCGGACAAGCTCTGCTCCTCCGTCCGGGCGCCCCGGGCCGCAATATGGTTGATGCGATCATCGACGCGCTGCAGCACGCCGCGAAAGCGCTGCAGAATATCTCCTCGCGGATCGGTTCCACCGTCGATGCGCGTCTGGGCGATGGCGCCCCCGTAGATGCGGTCGAAGTATGGGTCGTCGCGATGCAGAAAACCCAGCGCCTGCCGCATGGCGCTGAGCGCCCTGCGGTTGAGAACATAAACTTCATAGTCGTGGCCGTTTGCCATTGCCTCTCCCCCCTCGGCAAGAAACGGTTTAGGTTATCGGCACGCAGACGGCGCGGCATGAGGCTCCGGCCGCCAGGCTTCCCGTCGCACCCCTTCAGCGCGCCCGGTGCATGCGCGGGAGCAATTGTAGCCGCAGGCGATGCCAGGTCAGAACAGACTCAGTTGACGGTCCGGCTCCAGGCGAGGCGGGCGGAACAGATCCGTTCGCCGCGACGGAAGCTCACGGGACAGGCCGGCACGCCGGCATGCGAGATTGAAGCGATCCTGAATCAGCTTCGCGATATGGCCGCTGCCCAGCATGCGCGAGCCGAAGCGCGGATCGTTGTCCCTGCCGTCCCGCGACTGACGGATCACGCTCATCACGTGGGAAGCGCGCCCGGGGCAATGGATCGCGAGCCAGTCTGCAAACAAATCCCTGACCTCTGCGGGCAAACGGATCAAGGTGCACGCGGCAAAGACCGCACCGGCGGCCGCGGCGGCCTGCAACACCCGTTCTATATCCTGATCCGTCAGCGCGGGAATCACCGGCGAGACGAGCACCCCGGTCGGAACGCCCGCTTCGGCCAAAGCGGCAATCGCCTCCAGGCGCCGCTTGGGCGTCGCGGCGCGGGGTTCCAGCCGGCGAGCCAGCCCTTGATCGAGTGTCGTCACAGAAATGCTGGCGCTGGCCAGCCCGTCACGCGCCATCGCGGACAAAATGTCCAGATCGCGCTCGATGAGTGCCGACTTGGTGGTCACGCCCAGAGGATGCCCGCAGTCCCGCAGCACTTCCAGGATCGATCGCGTCAGGCCAAGCCGCCGCTCGATCGGCTGGTAAGGATCGGTGTTGGCGCCGATGACGATGGTTGCCGGGCGATAGCCGGGGCGCGCCAGCTCGCGGCGTAGAACCGCGGCCGCATCGCGCTTGAAGAACAACTTGCGCTCGAAGTCCAGCCCCGGAGACAGGCCGAGATAGGCATGGGTCGGGCGAGCGTAGCAGTAGATGCAACCGTGTTCGCAACCGCGGTAGGGATTGATGGAGCGGTCGAAAGGAATGTCCGGCGACTCGTTCCAACTGATCACCGAGCGCGCCTCATCCTCGCACACTTCCGTTCCCAACCCCTTTTCGTCGTCTCCGTCGAAGCCCCCCTCATCGGAGACCTCTCGACCCCAACCCAGGAATCGCGACGGACGGTTTGAGCCGGCACCTCGGGTGTTGAGCGATCTGTGCATCTTGCTCCGGAACACCGTCACGTTGAACCCCTCCAGCCGGGGGAGGACCGCAATTCCGTTCGCCGCGCACGCATCACAGAACTCCGCTCCCCCGCTTCGCCGTTCGACCAGGATCCGCAGCTTAACGCGAATTCCGCCGACCCGATCCCGCCCACGCTGGGCTCGGTCCAGGCCAGTCGAAAAGACATGCGGACTCGCTTCGCATGAGCCAGCCAATTGGCCAGCCGATTGAAATTTTGGTGGTATTGTCTGTTCATGGAGACGAATCGCACCGCCTCATCCGATCCATACCCGGGTTCGTCAACCCTCGATGCAGCAAAGCTGGCCGCCGCCGAGATCGCCGTGATGGAGGTGGATGGCGCGGGCCCGATGGCCCAACTCCTATCTTGCTTCTCGGCCGAAGCGGGTGCCACTTGCTTCGTCATCGCCCAGGACGTCGGTACCGGATCGGTAGGGTTGGGTCAATATCTGGCGCGGCACTGCCCCCTGCCCGTCCATGAGGCGGCGGTTGGCATGTCCGTCGAAGAAGGCAATCTGTATCTGCTCACCGGTTCGCCGCCGGTTTCGGTGGCGCAAGGACGCTTCGTCGCGGAAATCGACGCGGGCCGCAATCTTGCCCTGGCGTTCCCTGAACGCTTTCGACGCGCACTGGAGCAAGAGCCGCGGCGGAAAGCGATCTGTTTCGTCCTCAACTTAGCCAAGCTCGGTGAGCAAAATCCGCTGGCGCTCGAAGAGGATTCGGGACGTCATTCCCGCGAGGCTCTGGACAACATCCAGATGGTGGCGATTGCGCTGGATCCCGCAGGGCGGCTCCGGGACTGCAACCACTACTTCCTCGGTATCGTCGGTTGGAAGCGCTACGAGGCACTGGGGCAGGACTGGTTCGAGAGCTTCGTCCCCGCAGACACTCGGCCAGCCGCCCGCGACCACTTCCGCGACCTGCTTCAGGGACACGACATCCAGGCCCACCGCGAGGGGGAGATTCTCACCCGCGGCGGCCAGCGGCGCATGGTGCATTGGAGCGGCACCCAGTCCCACGACCGGGACGGCCAGGTGGACGGGGCGATCTGCATCGGCGAAGACATCACGGAAAACTGGCGCGATCAGCAGATCCTGCAGGCCCAGTTGCGATTGCGCGAGTTCGCCGCAGCCCACAGCCTCGACGAATTGCTGGTTGCCACCCTGGACGAGGCCAGCGCCCTGACCGACAGCCTGATCGGGTTTTACCACTTCGTCGGCGCGGACCAGCGCACCCTTTCCCTCCAGGCCTGGTCCACCCGCACCACCGCCGAGTTCTGCAAGGCGGAGGGTCGTGGCCTGCACTACGACCTGGACAAGGCGGGCATCTGGGCCGATTGCGTCCGCGAACGCCGCGCCCTGATCCACAACGACTACCCGGCCCACCCGCGCAAGCGGGGCCTGCCCGAGGGTCACGCCGAGGTTCTGCGGGAGCTGGTGGTTCCGGTGTTCCGCGACAAGGCGATCGTTGCCATCCTTGGCGTCGGCAACAAGCCCCGCGAATACACGGGTGCGGATCTGTCCACGGTCACCAAGCTGGCAGACATGGCATGGGACATCGTCGTCGCCAAGCGGGCTGAAGAAGCCCTCAGGCGCAGCGAAGAAAAGACGCGCCAACTGTTCCAGGCGATGGCGCAGGGCGTGGTCTATCAGGACGCGGAAGGCCGCGTGGTGGACTGCAACCCTGCTGCCGAACGCATTCTCGGCCTCAGCTTCGACCAGATGGCGGACCGCTCGTCGATGGATCCGCGCTGGCGCACGCTGCGGGCCGACGGTTCCAATTTTCCCGGCGCGGAACACCCGGCGATGGTGGCATTGCGCTCCGGTATTGCCGTTTCGGGCGTGACCATGGGTGTTTATCACCCCGCGCACGACGATTACCGCTGGATCGTCATCCACGCTGTGCCGGAGTTTCTCCCGGGTGCGCCGGCGCCGCACCGGGTCGTCACCACCTTCGAAGACATCACCGAACGCAAACGTGCGGAGGATGCACTGGCGGAAAGCGAGGCCCGCTACCGAACGCTGGTGGCCAACATTCCCGACGCGGTGTATCGCTGCGAGCTGAGGGCACCCTGGCGCATGCAGTTCATGTCGGAAGGTGTCGAGGCGGTCACGGGCTACCCGGCCGCCGCCTTTCTTCGCCTGAAGGATCCGCTCACCTGGGCGCAGTTGGTCGTCGCCGAAGACTTGCCCGCCCTCGAATCAGCCGTCGCCGAAGCCGTCGCGGCACGGCGCCCTTTCGATGTGGAATACCGCATCATCGACGCCAGCGGAAACCTGCGCTGGGCGCACGAAATCGGACAGGCGGTGTTCGACGCCAAAGGCGCCGCATTGTGCCTGGACGGCGTGATTGGCGACGTGACCGAGCGCAAGCGGATGGAGGTCGCCCTGGCGCAGTCCGAACAGCGTCTGAGGCTGTTTGTCGACTACGCCCCTGCGGCCATCGCAATGTTCGATCGCGAGATGCGTTATCTCTTCGTCAGCCGGCGGTTCCTCAGCGATTACCGCCTCGCCGAGGGCAACGTCATCGGGCGCAGCCATTACGAAGTTTTCCCGGAGTTAACGGAACGCGTGCGCGAAATTCACCGCTGCTGCCTGGCAGGCGAGACGCGCCGATCCGAGGAGGATCCTTTTTCCCGCGCCGATGGCAGCGTGGACTGGGTGCGCTGGGAGATCAGGCCCTGGTACCTGGACACTGGCCAAATCGGCGGAATCATCCTGCTCACGGAAAACATCACCGAACGCAAACGCGCGGAGCAGGCGTTGCGTGAGTCGGAACGCCGCTTCCG
>JBAWHH010000063.1:0-4070 GCA_049593715.1 Rhodocyclaceae bacterium | reverse complement strand
CTCCAGCACCCATTGGGTGAGCGGCGTGATCAGGCCGGCGTGTTCCGCCAGCTTGACGAATTCGCCGGTGGAGAGCATGCCCAGTTCCGGGTGCCGCCAGCGCACCAGGGCTTCGGCGCCGCACACTTGGCCGGTGGCGATGCGCACTTTGGGCTGGCAATAGAGCAACAGCTCATTGTGTTCGATGGCGCGGTGCAGGTCGCCCATCAGGGCGAGCCGGCGCGTCGAATCGCGGTCGAGGCTGCCGCTGTAAATGGCGTAAGGTTTGGCCGCTTTGGAGGCCTGGCGCATGGCCATGGTGGCGCGGCGCACCAGGGCATCCGGGTCGGTGCCATGGCCGGGGTAAAGGGCGATGCCGATGCGCATGCTGGTGTCGGCACTCACCCCGCTGGAAAGATCGATCGGCTCGTAAAGAACCTGGGCGATACGCTGCGCAACCCGCGTCGCATGGTCGGCGCCGCCGGTGGGCAACAGCAGGGCAAACTCCGCTTCGCCGACTCGGGCCAGCAATTCCGGCTCGGCGACGACGGCGCGTAGCCGCCGCACCAGTTCAAGCAGCATGCGGTCGCCCTGCTCGTAGCCCAGCGTGTCGTTGATTTCGTGGAATCGCCCGGCCGTCAGCAGCAGCAGCGCCAGGGACCGGCGCTGGCGATTCGCCGCGGCGACGGCCTCGGCCAGCCGGTCGCGCAGCAGGACGCGATTGGGCAGGCCGGTGAGGACGTCGTAGAAGGCCATGCGGCGGATGGTTTCCTCCGCTTCGCGCTGCTTGACGCGGGCGCGCAGGTTGCCGATGCCGTAGGACAGATCCGCGGCGAGTTCCCCCAGCACGCCAACTTCCCACTCATCGAACGCTTCGGCCTCGGCGGCGACGATGGTCAGATTGCCGAGGATTTCCCCATCGACGAACAGGGGGAAGGCGGAGATACCGGCGTAGCCGCGGCGGATCGCCTCGTCGCGCCAGGGCGAGGAACCGGGATGGGTGCGAATGTCGCGCCCCACCACGGGCTGGCCGGTGCGCACGGCGGTACCGCTGGCTCCGCGCCCGCGTTCGTCATCGCCCCAGGTAAACGCCGAGGCGTCGAAATATCCATCGACGAAGCCGGCCGAGGCCATCGGTTTCAGGGTCTTTTGTTCATCCCGCTCGGCGTAACCCACCCAGGCCATGCGGTAGCTGCCTTCTTCGACGATGACGCGGCACATCTCCTGCAGCAGCGCCGGCTCGTCCGCCGCGCGGAGCAGGCAGCGATTGCCCGCGCTGATGGCGCGCAGGGCGCGGTTGACGCGCTTCAGTTCGACCGCCGCCGACGGCTCCGGCGGCATCGACGCGTTGCCTTCCGCCGACTCCTGCTCCTCTGGCATGTTTCCCCCTGAACTGATTTCATCGCCGAGCAACGACTGTTCTCCGGCCCGGGACAAGGAAATGGGCACCGAGCGGCCCGGACGAACAGGACTTTCGGAGCCTGGGCACGGTGCGTCAGCAGCATACCCCACTCCACGAGGCCGGCACCCGACGGGGGCGATCCCTTGGGTGTGGGAACGCACTTCGGGCCGGGTTCCATGGGAAACTTCTAGTCGTGTCCCGTCAGTGCCCGACAACCTCGGCCCGGCTCCTGCCCGCCATGGAACGTCTGTATGGGCTCCTTCCAGTATATGGCCCCGCTGAGCGCCGGACATGCAATTCCGGGTGGGAGAACACCGGTGTGGGCCGGGGCGCAGCCCGGCCAATTTCGGCGTGATCGGGCACAGTGCAGACCGGAACGCCGCCGTCGCGCCGGCCGACGTCCCCGACCGCGCGGCGGCGGCCAGCGAAAGAGGCATCGGGTCGGCGTCGAATGGGGCCATCCCGCGATCAATGCGCTCCATGTTCCGCCCCTGAGCACCTGCTCCAAATCTGACCACTGCGCCGCCCGTCCCTGTTGCGGCAACGGGTCCGGACGCCACTCCCAGCCCACTGAATAATCGACAATTTCCCTCGGAATAGCCGCTGGCACGCAGTGTGCGCTACTGGGGATACGAGCGCCGGGCGGGCTGGTTGGCGAAAGTCCCGCCCCGGCCTTGGAACGATGCTGGGCCCACCATCTACAAGATCGAGGAGACGAACATGCTGTATGCCGCCCCTGGCACCGCGGGTGCCAAACTCGCTTACGAATCCAAGTACGACAACTTCATCGGGGGGAAATGGGTGCCGCCGGTCAAGGGCGCCTACTTCGACGTGATCACGCCGATCAGTGGCAAGCCCTACACCCGGGTTGCCCGCTCCACCGGTGAGGACATCGATCTGGCCCTGGATGCGGCCCACGCCGCCGCCGAGAAGTGGGGCAAGACGGCGCCCGGCGATCGCGCCAACATCCTGCTGAAGATCGCTGACCGCCTCGAAGCCAACCTGGAACTGCTGGCCTACGCCGAGACGGTGGACAACGGCAAGCCGATGCGCGAGACGCTGAACGCCGACATTCCCCTGGCGGTGGACCATTTCCGCTACTTCGCCGGCTGCGTGCGTTCGCAGGAAGGCGGCATCAGCGAGATCGACGAGAACACCATCGCCTACCACTTCCAGGAGCCCCTGGGCGTGGTCGGGCAGATCATCCCCTGGAACTTCCCCATCCTGATGGCGGCGTGGAAACTGGCGCCTGCCCTCGGCGCCGGCAACTGCATCGTGCTCAAGCCCGCGGAATCGACGCCCATCAGCATCCTGATTCTGGCGGGATTGATCGCCGACCTGCTGCCCCCCGGCGTGCTGAACATCGTCAACGGTTTCGGCCGCGAAGCCGGCCTGCCCCTGGCCACCAGCCGGCGCATCGCCAAGATCGCCTTCACCGGCTCCACCACCACGGGCCGCGTCATCGCCCAGGCCGCCGCCAACAACCTGATTCCCGCCACGCTGGAATTGGGCGGCAAGTCCCCCAACATCTTCTTCGCGGACGTGGCCCGCGCCGACGACAGCTTCTTCGACAAGGCCATCGAAGGGCTGGTGCTGTTCGCCTTCAACCAGGGCGAAGTGTGCACCTGCCCCTCCCGCGCCCTCATCCATGAATCCATCTACGATCAGTTCATGGACCGCGTGCTGGCCCGTGTCCGGGCGATCAAGCAGGGCAACCCGCTGGACACGGAAACCATGATGGGCGCCCAGGCTTCCCAGGAGCAGCTCACCAAGATCCTCTCCTACCTGGATCTGGGCAAGCAGGAAGGCGCGCAGTGCCTCATCGGCGGCGAGCGCGCCCACCTGAGCGGCGATCTGGCGGAAGGTTTCTACGTCCAGCCGACGCTGTTCAAGGGCCACAACAAGATGCGCATCTTCCAGGAAGAAATTTTTGGCCCGGTGCTGGCGGTGACCACCTTCAAGACCGAAGCCGAAGCGGTGGCAATCGCCAACGACACGCTGTACGGCCTTGGTGCCGGCGTGTGGAGCCGCGACGGCAACGTGGCGTACCGCATGGGCCGCGCCATCAAGGCCGGCCGCGTGTGGACCAACTGCTACCACGCGTACCCCGCCCACGCCGCGTTCGGGGGCTACAAGGAGTCGGGCATCGGCCGCGAGACCCACAAACAGATGCTCGACCACTACCAGCAGACCAAGAATTTGCTGGTCAGCTACAGCGAAAACAAGCTGGGCTTTTTCTGATACCCCTCTCCTCCTGTCGCCCTGGACGCCACTCCACGGGCGAAACCTCCTCCGGGGCGGGCAACCGCCCCGATTTTTTCCTGCGGAGACCGGCATGGTCGAAAAAGTGATCGCCACCGAGGCGGCCCTGGATCTGATCGCCCAGTTGAAGGCCGAGCATGGGCCGGTGTTTTTCCACCAGTCTGGGGGGTGCTGCGACAACAGCGCGGCCAACTGCTTCCTGCCCGGCGAGCTGACCATCGGCGCGGGCGATGAGCTGCTGGGCGAAATCGGCGGCTGCCCGTTCTACATCAGCAAGTCCCAGTACGAATACTGGAAACACACCCAGCTCATCCTCGACGTGATCGACGGGCACGGCGGCACCTTCTCCCTGGAAGGCCCGACGGGAAAAGCTTTCCACACCCGTTCGCGGATATTCACCGATCAGGAATGGGCGGAGCTGCAGGCC
>JBAWHH010000062.1:0-3019 GCA_049593715.1 Rhodocyclaceae bacterium | reverse complement strand
GAACTTCAGCACGCAGAAAGGCCAGCAGGCCAAGTTCGCGCTCGGCGCCAAAATCAACAAGCGCGGCAGCGTCAAACTGTCCGGAACGGTTGGCCTGGATCCGCTCCAGGCGGCCGTTGGGGTCGATGCAAAGACCATCGAGATCACGCCTTTCCAGCCCTATTTCGCCGACAAGGTGAACGTCGCCGTAATGCGCGGCACCCTTTCCGCCAAGGGCAACTTGAAGGTCGATCTGCCTGCTGGCAAGCCAATCAAGCTCTCCTACCGCGGCGATGCCACCGTGGGAGATCTGCATACCGTTGACAAAGTCAATTCGGCCGATCTTCTGGTCTGGAAGTCGCTGCACTTCAGCGGCGTCGATCTGGCCAGCGTCGAGCCGCTCAAGCTCGACATCCGCGAAGTGTCACTGGCCGATTTCTATTCCCGCCTCATCCTCAACGCCAACGCCGAGTTGAACCTGCAGCATCTCGTTCGCAGCAGCGACGTGGCTCCCGCCGCGCTCACGGAACCCTCAGCGCCGACACCTGAGGCCCAGGCCGAGGCCAGCAAGGAAGTGAAGCCTGAATCGAAGGCCGTTGCGGAAACGCCGGAGGGAACCGCGCCGACAACAGTACCTGCGGCGGCAGCGTCACCCAAACCAGCGGCTCCGCCCCCGTATAAAGTCGTCGTGCGTCAGGTGACGCTGCAGAACGGCCGGGTGAATTTCAGCGATTACTTCGTCAAACCCAACTATTCGGCGGACGTTCGCGCCCTGGGGGGGCGCGTAGCAGGCCTGTCCTCGGATCTGGGCACCACCGCCGACGTAGAATTACGCGGCCGCGTGAGCGAGGCGCCGCTGGAAATCCTCGGCAAGATCAATCCGCTTGCCGGCAACCTGTTCATCGACCTCAAGGCGGGGGTGAAGGGCATAGAGTTGCCGCAGTTCTCACCTTACTCCAGCAAATATGCCGGCTATGCCATAGAGAAAGGCAAGCTGTCGGTGGATCTCGCTTACAAGCTGGAGAATCGCAGGCTGGAAGCGCAGAACAAGGTTTTCCTGGATCAACTGACTTTTGGCGACAAGGTCGAGAGTCCCAGCGCCACCAAGCTGCCGGTCCTGCTCGCGGTTTCGCTGCTGAAGAACAGCCGGGGCGAGATCGACATCAACCTCCCCATCGGGGGTTCGCTGGACGATCCCAAGTTCAGCCTGGGCGGTGTCATCATCCAGGTCATCGTCAACCTCATCGTGAAAGCTGCTACGGCGCCTTTTGCCCTGCTGGGGTCCATGTTCGGTGGCGGTGAGGAACTGGCCTACGTGGAATTCGACGCCGGCCGGTCCGTGTTGACCGCGCCGGCGGACAAGAAGCTGGACATCCTGGCGAAGGCGCTGAACGATCGTCCGGCCCTGAAGCTGGAGATCACCGGCCGCGCCGATCCCGCCACCGACCGCGAAGGGCTGAAGAAAGCGGCAGTCGAGCGCAAAGTGAAGGCGCAGAAGTTCGCCGAATTGGCAGGCAAGGGCGAGTCGGCTGAATCCGCCGACGCCGTTACGCTAGAAGAGGGCGAATACGCAAAATACCTGGAGCGCGCCTACAAGAAAGAGAAGTTCCCCAAGCCACGCAACATGATCGGCATGGCCAAGGATCTGCCGCCGGCGGAAATGGAGAAGCTAATGCTGGCCAACATCACGCCGAGCCAAGACGATTTGCAGCAGGTGGCAAGTCAGCGTGCGGCGGCGGTAAGGGATTACCTGATTGGCAAGGGCAAGATTCCGGAGGAACGGGTATTCCTTTTGGCACCGAAATTGGCGGCCGAAGGCGAAAAGGATGACGACAAGGCAAAGGGGGCCGCGGTTCCGAGTAGAGTGGATTTCTCTCTGAAATAGCTTCTTGATCAATTGCTTGTGGGTGCCACAAAGGAACGTTGAGAAGCGCTCTCGGGAGGATGTTTGTCGTCATGGCCCGACATTCTCCCTCTGGTAAGTCATATTTCGATGAATATTGCAGGCGGCTGTCAACCCGCCATTGCGCAAGTGCGTTAAGGGCGTGACCAAGCAAATGAGCAAGCAGCTTTTTTGGTCGCAGATTACCAATCCCTAATTGATTTGAGGAAAGTCAAGATGAGCAAACTCGTTTCCGTTCTGGTTGCTTCCCTGGTTGCCGTTGCCGCTTCCAGTTCCTTCGCCGCCGACACCAAGGCTGCCGACACCAAGGCCGCCCCCGCCGCTGCCGCCCCGGCTGCTGCTCCTGCCGCCGCTCCGGCTGCCAAGCCCGCCGAGAAGGCTGCTGAAAAGGCCGCTGCTCCTGCCGCTGAAAAGGCTGCCGCCCCGGCTGCTGAAAAGGCTGCCGAAGAGCCGAAGGCCAAGCCCGCCAAGAAGGCCAAGAAAGCCAAGAAGGCCAAGAAGGCTGCTGCCAAGGCTGAAGCTGCTCCGGCCGAAGCCGCCAAGTAATTCAGCGTTTCTAGCTGGAAGAAAGCAGGGGTTCGCCCCTGCTTTTTTTTCGTCCTTTGTTTTGCCTTTGACGCATATCAAGCCTCCGTCGTTGAGTCCAGATATAAATTGTTGAGAATTGAATAGATCTAAAGCTATTGATTCTTTCACTGGGCAGTTGCAGGAATTTGGCCGGCGGCTGATGCCAAAGGGGCGGTGCGGCGTATATCCGCGCATCGGGCGTCAAAAGAGCGATTCGCAGCCCTTTCCTTGCAGTTGGCTCAGGCGTCAACCGATGGAGCAAGGAATGGGTTTCGCCCCGTGGAAGCTCGGGTTTTGTGTCTTCTTGGCGCTCGGCGCTTCGGCCGGTTGGGGGCAGCAGCATTCGCCCGCGGCTGGTTCGACGTACACGTCTCCTGTGGCAGGTCTCGCGCCGTCCGCGCGTCCCCGGGGGGCGCCGGCAATGGGTGATGTTGCTCGCGACGCCGAATGGCGCTCGAAAGCCCTGCGCGGCATTTCGGAACCGGTGCCCGCCAGCCTGGAGTTTCTTCAAGACCAGGGGCGGTGGTACTCCCCTTTTCTACGTCCGGGCATGACCGGACGCTACGATAT
>JBAWHH010000061.1:0-1947 GCA_049593715.1 Rhodocyclaceae bacterium | reverse complement strand
CGCGAATGCGGCGTCCGCGATATCCCCTGTCAGCGCTTCGACCTGGAACCGCTCGATTGCGCCGGCCGATGCTTCGGGAATCAAGCGCGCCCCAGCCAGAACATTCTGCAGGGCGTTGGAAGCACGGGCGCTGCGGGGATTGGCCCAGGACGGCAGCACAGCGGGATCGACGTCGAGGTCGGAAAAATGCAGGTCCGAAATGCCGCTTGCCGCCAGGATCACCAGACTGCGCGTCGGCCCACCGAAAAGGCTGATGGTGGTATCGCTGTTGAGCGGATCGCCGGCAACGTTGCCGCCGAGGGCAGCAAAGTACAGATTGGGCGGAGCTAACTGCGAGTTCGCTGCCGCCAGCCCCCCCTGCAGACCCCCCGTGGCGCTGACGGGCTTGCCTTGGCTCTTGGCGCCGACGACGATGTCACCGTTCACCGCCAGGATTTCCGCGCCGCTCTCAGCGGCGTAACTGAAGAACGCCGAACGCTGGTTGTCGAATCCGTTTCGGTCTGCCTGTGCTCCGCTCGTTCGCGCCGCCTGGGTGGACGGCATGATGGTCGGATTGCTGACGTTGCGGATGTTCGCGCCGTCGCCGGCCTCGACCTGAATGGTGGCCCCCGCCAGCGCCACGTCGCTGTGGTCTCCCATCAGAAACAGCGAAGTCGGTGTCGTCGCCCCAACCGCGCCGAAGGACTGAATCTCACCGGAGCCCGCCGCCACCAGGTATTCGCCGCCCTCGATGTTGCCTCCCGCGGCGATGGTGAGGTCGCCACCGCCGCGCACTTGGTGGATGCGGTTACCGCCGGCATCGACGATGGCGGTGAGGCGCAGACTGACGTCGTCGTCACTGGAATAGGAGGAGGTCGGAGCCACCGCAGACAGATTGCGGATGTTGCCGCCCGCAGCCACGCTGATGTCGCCACCGGCGAAACTGCCGATGTTGTGCCTGAAGTCGGCGCGCGAAACCCACCATCCCGCCGTGGCGTTGGCGATGGTCTCAGGCCCTGTCGTACCAGCCGCGCTCGAGCGCCGCAACCAGTCGTTGACCAGTTCTCCCGCCCTGCCGGCGGGGAGCATCGATCCTGTCGCGTTCCCCTGGGCAGTGATGCGAATGTCGCCGCCATAGGAGCTGTACCGTCCACGGGGATCCTTCGCCGCGTCCACCTGGGGAATTCCTGCCGTGTAGACCACCGCGCGGTTGTCCGTGGTGCTGCCCAAGACGAAATCACGGCCGGCGGCAATTTCGATGTCGCCGCTGCCGGTGCGCACCTTGCCGATCGGCGCATTGGCGGCGGTACTGCCGCTGTCGTACAGAATCACGTCGCCGCTGCCGGCAGCCACCAGCGCCGACTGGTCGGCCAGCGCCAGGGGATTCGCTCCGGTACGGTCGGCGCCGCCGGCCAGCCGCAGCGACCAGGTTGCGCCCTGGGGCAAGCTGGTGTCGTTGGGAAGCCCCAAGGAGTTGCGGATGTCGAGATTGCCCGTCGCCCGCAGTGTCAGCAGGCCGGGCACGCCGCCCAGATTCCAGTTGGCATTGGTCAGATCCCATGCGTCGATCAACTGCAGGTCGGTCGGTGCCGCACCGGGCAAGCTGTCGATGGTGATTCCTGCGCGTACCGACACTGCATCGGAGACGGCCCCGATGGTTTCACGCCCGTTTTCGACCACGGTCAGGCCCGCCAGCGCGGACTTGACCGTTCCGGCGTTGGCCATGAAGCGGTTGTAGTCGGCCCAGACAGTGTTGGCATCCGTGAACGTCGCGGTGGTAGCGGCTGCAATGCTGCCCAGCGCATAGGCGCGGTCGCCGCGCACCACCACGTCGGGCCCTGCGCCGTCCGCATGATCTGCAATGATCCGTCCCTCCAGGGCAAGCGATGGGGCCGTTCCCGCCCCATCGCGCCCGGCGGCGAAGGTCTCCCTGCCCGCATCGCCCTTGGCACCGGCGGATACATCGAT
>JBAWHH010000060.1:0-5825 GCA_049593715.1 Rhodocyclaceae bacterium | reverse complement strand
GCGCCACCAAATATTGGCGCGCTACTACTATCCCTATCGTGTGCGGGCCAACGACCGCGTCAAACAGGCGATCGCGGGCCGCGGCCGGGTGATCCACGTTTCTTCCCACAGCTTTACCCCCGAACTCGACGGCAAGCTGCGGGCGGCCGATATCGGGCTGCTCTATGACCCGGCCCGACCGGGGGAGGTGGATTTGTGCGAGCGCTGGAAGGCCGCCTTACTCGCTTGCGCGCCCGGTCTCACCGTGCGCCGCAATTACCCCTACGCGGGCAGAGGCGACGGCCTGACCGCCTGGTTTCGCCGGCGTCTGCCTGACGGCGCGTATGTCGGCATTGAATTGGAGGTGAACCAGAAACATGTTGTCCCGGCCGGTCGAACCTGGACTGCCCTGCGCAGGGTGATCGTCGAATCGCTGCTCAGGGCACTCGCCAGCCGCCGGTCGGCGATTTCCGGTTAGCCGAACGCCACGCCACCAACCCCAACCGCCAGAGTATGCCGCGCGCTACGCTGGTGCGGAGAAGGAGCCCGACCATGAAGATCCGCATTGGCTATGAACTGATTTACGAGTGCCCGCAGCCGACCCCGATGATCCTCACCTTGAGCGTGCATTACTCGCGCGTGTCCGACCTTATCACCCCCGACCATTTGCTCACCGATCCCCCCGTTGCGCTCACCGCCTATCGGGACAGCTTCGGCAATTGGTGCAGCCGCATCGTCGCGCCAAAGGGGTTGCTCAAGCTGTCCACCGATGCGCTGGTGCGGGATACGGGCCGGCCGGATGAGGTAGTTCCGCAGGCGCGACAGATGCCGGTGCAAGACCTGCCCGACGAGACGCTGCTGTTTTTATTGGGTAGCCGATATTGCGAGACAGATAGATTGTCCGACACCGCCTGGCAGCTATTCGGCAAGTCACCGACCGGATGGGCGCGGGTCCAGGCGATCTGCGACTACGTCCACGGCCACCTCACATTCGGTTATGAGCATGCGCGCCGCACCAAGACCGCCGTCGAGGCCTACCAGGAGAGAACCGGCGTGTGCCGTGACTACGCACACCTCGCCATCACGTTCTGCCGCTGCATGAACATTCCCGCGCGCTACTGCACCGGCTACCTGGGTGAGATCGGCATGCCCCCGCCCTACGGGCCGATGGACTTCGCCGGCTGGTTCGAGGCCTACCTCGACGGGCACTGGTACACCTTCGATGCCCGGAACAATATCCCGCGCATCGGACGCGTATTGATCGCCCGCGGCCGCGACGCCGCCGATGTTGCCATCAGCAGCACCTTCGGACCCAACACGCTCAAGAGTTTCCTGGTTCGGACCGACGACGCGAGCGAGCAATAAGCCCCTCGATGTACGCGGGACGGATGCTTGGGCTGAAATCGTACCGTGCCCGTATCCGACGATGGCGATCGCGCACTCGCGCGCATATCGCCTCGTCCGCTAGTCCGGCTGGCGCCGAGGATCGCGGCACCGGTATACCAGCGCTGGCGGGACGTTCCTCCAGACCACCTTGCTGACCTCGACTTTGCGGAAAAGCTCGCGCAGCAAGTGGCCGTAGTGCCTGCCCCTGGTGGTGCGCGCGGCGCCGATGTAGGTGTAGGCGGTGAAGACGCCATCGGGTGCAAGGGCCGCGACCACCTGTCGCATGATCCGCCGCTGCACTTCCTCGGGCGTTACTGCCCAGGGGATGCTGCACACGATCACGTCCGCTTGGCGCGTACCGTGGCGCCTCAAATGGGTGCGAATCGTCTCGGCCGAAGCCTGGTAGATGTTCAGGTCCGGGAACCGTCGGCGCAATCGTTGGACGGCGCGTGAATCGAGTTCCAAGGCGAGAAAAGAGGCGTCGCGGCCGATGCTGGAAACAATGCTCTGGGTGATGGCGCCGGTGCCCGGGCCAAGCTCGACGACCATTTGGGCTGTTTCCAGGCTCGTGCCGGATATCATTGCGCCCGCCAGCGAGCGGCTACTGGGGACAACCGAGCCTACCCTGCCGGGAGAGCGAAGAAAGGCCCGCAAGAAGTCGCCGTACTCGGCGACCCGGTGATGCAGTCGGTGCCCGAGATCCACGGCAAGGGCTGCCGATCGACGGGGGAGGCTTTGCGTAGCTGATTCCACGATGACGTTATTTGCGAGGGCTTCGCTTCGAAGAGTTGGGAAAGTAAGTTCAACGGAAGGCCCAAGAGTACCACCCGTTTCGGCGGCCCCAGTCAGCCAACGATTCTGTGCCGCGAGGAGGCTTGGGGATTGGGATCTGCCGCATGCCGCATCACTGCCGCCACCCCCGGCAAGATTCCGCTAGCGCTTGGTCGTCCCTTCGCAGACCGCACGGCATCCTCTTTGTTCAAAGCCCGCAATATTGGACGCACACCTTTCGCGGCGGAAAGCCCAGCCGCGCGTCAACATCATGTAAGACACGGTTTTGCGCCGCAGCCGGGGCAAAACCGTGTCGATTGACTCCAGAATCAAAAAGGCGTTATGCATCGACGAGCGCGCTCGTTGGAGATTGAGTCTGCCGCCTTGCTCTTTAGATCCTTAGACTCAACGCTTGATGCGAGTAATTTTCGTGCCTTCGATACTGAGGCTTGCCATGAGTCCCTGCTGGTCGAAAATGAAGGCGTAAGCGTCGTTCTTCAAGGTCGTCGATGACAGATTTTTGGCAATACCTTCATTCACCACGACCACGGAGGGTCCTACACCGATTTCCCAGCCTTTCGATTTGTCCAGATACTTCACGGCCTTGTCGCTCATGAGAAACACGACATAGCTGTATGATTCGGCGCCCGCCTGCCAGCCCCAGGAAGCTGAAACGGAGTTGAAGTAGCCAGCGACCTTCCCGTCCCTATTCAGAACGCCTTCTCCATAGCTTCCGCCGAACACGAGACCGGCCTTGATCACTTTAGGAAAGACGAGAACCGCCCTCGCCTTCTTTGAAATACTTTCGGCGACAGGATTATTCTTGTACAAGATCTGGAGTGCTTGAGCCGCGTCCTTATCGAGATCTTCTGCGGTTGCAGCATTGGCGTGGGTACCGAGCAAACCTAGTGAAAAGGCGGCCGCAGCCGCAATAAGAATGCCATGCATAACCCATCGTAGATTCGTCATTGTCTGATCCTCTATCCGTTAGTCTTTGTTCAACTCTTCGAAGCGCTTAATCTGCTCCTCGGCCTCATCCTTCGTAATACCGTAAGCCTCCTGGATCTTGCCCGCCAACTCGACGCGCTTCCCGGCAATCACGTCAAGATTATCGTCGCTTAGTTTGCCCCACTGGGCTTGAACTTTGCCCTTGAACTGCTTCCAGTTGCCTTCAACGATATCCCAATTCATCTCGAACTCCTTCCCTTCGAAACCCGATCGGCGGAATTGCCGATCATGCATTGTCTATTCCTGCCGGTGCCGCGCCACGTATGCGGAAAAAGTGCCACAACCGAACAGAGGCAACGATGCGGCGACAGGCCGGACAGGGTTCAGTAAAAGCCCCAACGCAATATGAAGATTATCCCCATGAGCACGCGAATTCTGTACGGTGACGTACATAAAGAGGGGGTTTTTACCCTGTGAGGGAGCGGGCATCTCCAGGATCGCAGCGTGCATGGTTCATTGCACAGAAGCACCTGCTTGCAGAGCACATATTGACTGGGCCTGCCCGAGAATGCCTTGAGTATCCGCGTGCGCCTCGGCGAATTCCTCAATGGATCCGCGGATTGGACTCCTTTCGGTATTCATCATGCCTCCTCATGGCTGTCCAATACATCCACCGCATGAAAGCGCCGTGCGATTACCTTCGGGTGTATCGGACAGCCTCGTATTGATGCATAGCTTTCCCGTCGCGCACGGGCCAAGACGGACGACGCCTTGTTAGGAAGAAATCCTCCCATTGAAGCATGCATGCAGTCTGTGCGACAGCGTACGCCCGTCGATCGGGTTTTCTCGCGCCTATCGGGAAACGCTACTGCCCTGCCTGCGCGACGGATCGAATTGAGGTGATCCTGCGCCCGGGAAGGGGACACCCCTTTTCTTCACCGAGCCAGAACGGGTATCCGCGTACGCTACCGTACAGACAAGAGCGGCCGGGTGCGCGAGAGTGCGTTTAAGCCTAGTGGCCACTGCCGAGGCAATGGTCGGGGCCTGGTGTTTTTTCACCCAGTTGAGCGCCTATTGTCGGACCGTACGCTGTTTCGTACTTGTTACCGTTAGGAGAAATGCCATGTCATTGGGAACCATTCTGCTCGTCGTCTTGATTTTGATGTTGATCGGTGCGATTCCTCGCTGGCCTCACAGTCAGTCCTGGGGTTACGCCCCTACCGGTGGCATTGGCCTCTTGGTATTGATCGTGATCATTCTGTTGGTGCTGGGTAAGCTATAGCGCGGTGCACAAAAGTTGTGTTGCGGTACGCCCTCAGAAAGAGAGGGGGATTGGCGTTTCGATTTCGGGAAAGCAACATACGGGAACACCTATCGCTTTGCTCAGTTCAAGCGAAGTAAGGCAGTGACCGTCTCACAACTACCCGGATCGTCTCGCCTCAACCCAAGGGTGACTTTCTTATTGGGGATGGTATGGCAATGGTGACCAACCACCAACGAAAGGAAGGAAAATGTTCAATCTGGCCTTCGCATTTTTGGTCATCGCAGTGGTCACCGGGCTACTCGGATTTACCGGTATCACAGCCGGTACCATCGAGGTTGCAAAGATTTTGTTCTTCGTTTTTCTCCTCCTGTTTATCGCCTTCCTTGTAGTTGGATTGAAGCGTCGCAGTCGTAGGTGACGGGGATTTGCAGACGTCTGTGGCCGAACTCACGTGAGACCACGGAGCAGATACGTCGATGATTGGTCCGGCTGCCTTTTGCGTTCGGCAGGGCCTTCATTGGCGAGCAAGATTCAGGCGATCGTTACCAAGTCAGGAAGGAACCGCTGATCGATCTATAATGAATAATACCGCACTTCGAGAAGTCAATGGGTCGCGAGTCGGTTGTCCTCGAAGTTCGGAAATGGTAGGCGTCTTCCTAAACGCTATTGCTTGTAAATTTTGCAGTATGACGCCCGAAAGAACGTGGCAACAGCTAAGTGACGGCAGATCGGTCTTCAAGCGTGCCAAGACCCACTGAATGACCATTGATGAAAGGAAAGACAGTGCTACATTATTCGGCAGTATTCCTCGTGATCGCGCTGGTCGCTGCGCTATTGGGTTTTACTGGCATCGCCGCTGGCGCGGTCGAGATTGCCAAGATCCTGTTCTACGTTTTTGTCGTGCTTTTCGTTATCTCGGTTGCCGTGGGGGTGGCGCGTCGCCGGCGCTCTTAGTGCCGGAAGACCGCTCAATGGATTTGCCTGAAATCCGAAACTGGCGACTTTTTCGCCCGGGCATGCCAGCCCATCGTGTGCGCAGCATCCAGTCGCGTACTGACCCACGAGTTTCTGGCTCGGTCCTATTTGAGTGACGGTGACGGCCTGTCGCCCGGGCGGTTGATCAGCGCCTTTGCCGACGAGGCGCAGTTGGTGCCGCTCGGCCGCCTTTGCCGCGCAGTACATACCCTCAACTTGGCGCGCAGCGACAGGCGAAACCGCCATGACCGGCTCTGGGAGGCGCTGGCCGGAGAGTTTCGCGGCCCGTGGACTGCCTGGGAAGAAGCGGGCGTAGTCGAAGGTGCCCAGTTTGATTTCGGGCTCGATCCCGTCGAGGATCCTTTCCAGTTTGTCGGGTTGGCGGGGGTGTCGGGAAGGGTCGTGTATTCCCGCCAGCGTTCTCCCCTATACCGGAAAACGAAGAACGACTTCCCGCTCCCGACAAGTTTGCGAACGCTAGCCATGGCACACACTCCCGTTC
>JBAWHH010000059.1:0-8916 GCA_049593715.1 Rhodocyclaceae bacterium | reverse complement strand
CCGGCCGGCCGGGCCGCGCTCGGACGGCATCCGATCTCCTTTTCGGCCCCTTTCCACGGTTCGATATCGCGCCGTGCCGCGGCGCGGCGACCACCGCCCGGCCTGCGGCCTTGGTGTAAACTTCCCGATTTTTTGCGGCCCTGCGCGGCCTTTGCGCCCGCGCCAGATCCGGGTCGCCTTTGGGAGAGGAATCAAATGCCTAAATACACCACCGAAGCGATCCGCGCCGTTGCCCTGGTGGGCCACGCGGGCGCTGGAAAAACCACCTTGGCGGAGGCGTTGCTGTTCAAGACCGGCGCCATCCCTGCCCAGGGCAGCGTGGAAAAAGGCAATACGGTTTGTGATTTCGATCCGCTGGAGAAGGCTTCGGGCCACTCCATCAACGCCAGCCTGGTGAACTTCGCCCACGAAGGCGTACACGTTCATCTCATCGACACCCCGGGCTACCCTGACCTCGTGGGCCATTCCATCAGCGCGCTGGCGGCGGTGGAGACGGCCGCCGTGGTGATCGACGCCCAATCGGGCATCCAGCTCACCACCAGCCGCATGATGCGCTGGGCTGCCACCCGGGGGCTGGCCCGGATGATCATCATCAACAAGATCGACGCCGAAAACGTGGATCTGCCCAGCCTGGTGGCGGACATCCGCGAGCGTTTCGGCAAGCAGTGCCTGCTGCTCGATCTGCCAGCCCACGATCGCAACGATGTCGTCGAGGTCATGGAGCACGATTCCGGCGACGCCGACTTCGATTCCGTGGCCGAAGCCCACCGCGCGCTGATCGACACCCTGGTGGAGGAGGACGAATCCCTGCTCGCCCGCTACCTGGAAGAGGGCACGGATCCCTCACCCGGGGAACTGCACGGGCCGTTCGAAAAGGCCCTGCGGGAAGGCCATCTGGTGCCCATCCTGTTCGTTTCCGCCAGGACCGGCGCGGGGATCGACCAATTGCTGCACGTCCTGGCGACGCTGGCGCCGAATCCCACCGAGGGCAATCCGCCGCCGTTCTACAAGGGTGAGCCCAGCGATGCCGAGGCCGAAGCGTTCCACGCCGAACCGGATCCGGACAAGCACGTCCTGGCCCACGTGTTCAAAGTCGTGGTGGACCCCTACGTCGGCAAGGTCGGCGTGTTCCGCGTCTATCAGGGCACCATCACCAAGGATTCCCAGTTGTTCGTCGGCGACAGCCGGCGCCCCTTCAAGGTGGGCCATCTTTACATCCTCCAGGGCAAGGAATACGTGGAAACCGACGCCCTGCTGCCGGGGGACATCGGCGCCATCGCCAAAGTCGACGAAATCGAATTCGATGCCGTGCTCCACGACTCCCACGACGAGGATCACATCCACCTCAAGCCTTTGGGTTTTCCCAAGCCGATGCATGGTCTGGCGGTGGAAACCCTGAAGAAGGGCGACGAGCAGCGCATTTTCGAAGTGCTGCACAAGCTGGAGATCGAAGACCCCTGCTTCCAGGTGGAGCGCCACCCCACCACCAACGAAACGGTCATCCGTGGTCTGGGCGAACTGCACCTGCGCGGCAAGCTGGAGAAGATGTCCACCCAGTACAAGCTCGAAGTCACCACCCGGCCACCGAAAATCCCCTACCGCGAGACCATCACGCGCCTCGCCGAGGGCCATCACCGGCACAAGAAGCAGACCGGGGGCGCGGGGCAGTTCGGCGAGGTTTATCTCAAGGTCGAGCCGCTGGAGCGCGGTACCGGCTTCCAGTTCGTCGATCAGACCAAGGGCGGCGTGATTCCCAACGTGTTCATGCCGGCGGTGGAAAAGGGCGTGCAGCAGGCGCTGGCGGAAGGCGGGATCGCCGGCTACCCGGTGGACGACCTGCGCGTCATCGTCTTCGACGGCAAGAGCCACCCGGTGGATGGCAAGGAAGTAGCCTTCATCTCCGCCGGCAAGAAGGCGGTGCTGGACGCCATCACCAAAGCCGGTCCGGTGGTTCTCGAGCCCATCGTCAATCTGGAGATCACCGCGCCGGAGAAATATGTCGGCGATCTGACTTCCGACCTGTCTTCGCGCCGCGGCCAAGTCACCGGCACGGAACCCCGGGGTACGGAAACCATGGCCATCACCGGCCAGGTGCCGCTGTCGGAACTCACGGACTATCAGTCCCGTCTGCGCTCGATGACCGGCGGCTACGGCGCCTACACGCTGGAGTATTCCCACTACGCCGCTGTGCCGCCCCAGGTGCAGCAGCAACTCACGTCCCAGTTCAAGCGGGCGGCGGACGAGGATTGAGTTTTTCGGATTGAAGCATGCTCTGAGAGGGGAACCCCTCTCAGCCCGCTTGCCGCATCATATTTTCGGCCCGCGCCCAAAAGCGCGGGCCGAATTTTTTCGGTTCAGCGCAGGAAGAGTTCGGGGTCCACCGACGCCCCGTTGAGCATCACCGTCCAGTGCAGATGCGGTCCGCTGGCGCGGCCGGTCTTGCCCACCAGACCCACCGGCTGTCCGCTTGCCACTTTGTCGCCCGGCTTCACGTCGATGCGGCTGAGGTGGCAATACATGGTGACCAGGCCCTGGCCATGGTCCACGAACACCGTGTTGCCGTTGAAAAAATACTCTCCCGTGTTGGCGACGACGCCGCGCGCGGCGGAAACCACCGGAGCGCCGAGGGGCACCGACACGTCCAGGCCGGAATGGGGGGCGCGCGGCTCGCCGTTGAAGTAGCGGCGCAGGCCGAAGCGGCTGGATAGCGGCCCCTGGGCCGGCAGGCGCAGGGCGAGGTCCGGTTGCGGCTCCTCGCGCCACAGCCGCTTCACATCGTTGATGATCACCTGCTCGCGCTCGATGCGCAGCATGTCTTCCGCGGCCGGCGTCACCTTGCGCTGGTCCTTGATGCGCACATGCTGGACCGGATAGTCCTTGGCCGTGACCTCGAAAGCCTCGGAACGCTTGGCCGCAGCCTCTGCGCCGAACTGCAGCGCGTAGCGCCCCGGCTGCAGCGTCAGCGGCAGGCCTACGACGGCGAACCAGCCGTCTCCATCCCGCGTGACCAGCACCGGTTGCTCCTGGAACCAGGCCCTGGGCGCGGGCGAAGACGCTTCGCCAACCCGCAAGACCGCCACTCCCCCGGGCACGTTGGCAGCGTGGGGGAGGGCGTGGGCAGCGGAGGTCAAGGCACCGAACAGGCTCAACAAAGCCCCGCAACGAATCAGGATCTTTCGCATCATCGCGCCGTAGTTCGCATCGCCATGGCCGTCCTGCAGTCCGTGCCGGGAATGTCCAGTCGTTCAACTGGCATGGAGAATCTCCTCGCGCTTCGACAGTTCGCCTTTCTCCAGATGCATGATGGCGTGGGCGTGGGCCGCGGCGCGCTGGTCGTGGGTAACCATGATGATGGTTTTGTTGAGTTCGCGGTTCAGGCGTTGCAGCAGGCCCAGAATGTCCAGGGCCGATTCCCGGTCGAGGTCGCCGGTAGGCTCGTCGGCGACGATCAGCGTCGGGTCGGTGACCAGGGCGCGGGCAATGGCCACGCGCTGCTGCTGCCCGCCGGAGAGTTCGGAAGGTGCATGGTCCATGCGGTCCGCCAGGCCGACCATGTGCAGCGCCAGTTCGGCGCGGGCGCGCCGCTCGCGCCGTGACAGGGGCGTCAGCAGCAGCGGCAGTTCCACGTTTTCCCGCGCATCCAGCACCGGCATCAGGTTGTAAAACTGGAAAATGAAGCCGATGTTGCGCGAGCGCCAGTCGGCAAGCTGGGATTCGGAAAGCCCGCCGATATCCACATCGCCGACCAGCAGTTCCCCGGAATCCGGGCGGTCGATACCGGCAATCAGGTTGAGCAGCGTGCTCTTGCCCGAGCCGCTGGGCCCCATCAGCGCCAGGAATTCCCCTTCCGCGATGTCGAAGCTGATGCTGGTGAGCACCGGCACGTTCTGCTGCCCGCGCTGGTAACTCTTGGCGATGTCGCGCAGAACAACGATCGGTTCAGCTCTCCTCATGGTTTCGCTGCCGGGGGGTGACATCAGCCCGGGGTCACTTGGTGACCGGCTTGACCGCGGCTCCATCGTGCAGTTTGTCACTCGGTTTGAGCACGACCTTGTCGCCCGCAACGACGCCGTCCACCACAATGGCCTCACCCACCTTGTTGGTGGCGCGGATCGCGATCTCTTTCGCTTTGCCATCGACGATGGCGAAAATCACGCTCTTGCCGTTGCGGGTTGCCACCGCGTCCGGCGTCACCACCGTCAGCGGTTTGCGCTGATCTTCCGCTACGGCGCGGGAAAGGAAGGCCACTTTGGCGCTCATCTCCGGCAGGATGCGCGGGTCGCGATCGACGAACTTCACCTTGGTCATGACCGTGGCCTTGGTGCGATCCACCGTCGGCACCAGCCGGCTCACTTCGCCGCGGAAACGCTGGTCGGAAAACGCGTCGAGCTGAATTTCGCACGGCTGGCCGATGCTGATCTTGCCCAGGTTGGACTCGGACACGTCCGCCTCCACTTCCAGGGTGGACATGTCCGCCATCGTCACCACTGCCCCCTTGGCGTCCAGGGCTGAGGAAAATGGCGTGACGACATCGCCGACGTTGGCGTTCTTGGTCAGCACCACCCCGTCGAAGGGCGCACGGATCTGGGTTTGCCCTGCGGCGACCTCCGCCACCCTTGCACCGGCTGCCGCCGCTTCCAACGCCGCCTTGGCGCTGGTCACTCCCGCTCGCGCCTTGTTGTAGCGTGCCTGGGCGGCATCGAGCGTGGCCTGGGAGGCGAACTTGCGTTGAACCAGATCGCGGGCGCGGCGATAGGCCTGTTCGGCGTCTTTCAGTTCCGCCTCTGCTTGGCCAATGTTCGCCCGCGCCACGCCCACGTTCGCTTCCGCCTGCTCGGCTGTGGCGCGAACGTCGCGGCTTTCCAGGCGCGCAATGATTTCGTCTTTCCTGACCCGGCTGCCTTCCTGCACGCCCAGCCATTCCAGCCGGCCGGTTCCCTTGGAAGACACGGCGGCCTTGCGCTGGGCAACCACGTACCCGGCGGCACTGAGCAAGGTGACGGCCTGGTAGGGGTAGGCCGTGGTGACTGTCGCGGTTTCCACCGGAATGGGCCCGGAAATCGACTGAAGGGCCGCCCACCCGGCTATGGCGATGGCTGCCAGCACGGCGACAACCCAGCGCAGGCGGGGACGCGGGCGCGCGGCCGGCGCGACGCTGCGGTCGATGCGCATCTGAGAAATATCCGTGGTCTTCAAAGTCGATCCGCCGCTAAGACGAGCGCGGATTATAGCGGCAGGGCCGGACCTTCCTTCGCTTTAGGTTCAAAGCTTTCTTCCCTGCCGCCGCCGCGTCCGCGCAAGGGGACCGCGGCCTCGCCGGCGGGTTTGCCGAATTGACCCGAGTCAAGGACCGCGCCGCGCCCCAACCCCTACATTGCGGCCATGCTGCGCAAGCAGCCCGACTTTTGGGGGAAGGGAAACATGAGTGGCGTATTCACCACCTCGATGGCGCGCAACATCTTTTATGGCGGGACGGTGTTCTTTTTCCTGCTGTTTCTGGCGCTCACTTTCGACACCACGGCGGCGCTGCCCAAGCGCGACAACCGCGCCAATCTGACGCCGGCCGCGGTCCACGGCAAGAAGATCTGGGAGACGCGCAACTGCATCGGCTGCCACACCCTGCTGGGCGAGGGCGCTTACTTCGCGCCGGAACTGGGCAATGTGTATCAGCGCCGCGGGCCGGATTTCATCAAGGCCTGGATCAAGGCCCAGCCCACGGGTTCGCCGGGGCGGCGGCAGATGCCGCAGTTCAACCTGACGGAACAGGAACTGGACGATCTCGTGGCGTTCCTGAAATACGCGTCCGAGATCAACACCGCCAAGTGGCCGCCCAACATCGAAGGTTGACCCATGGGATGCGGCGCGGGGCCGGCCTTCGTCCGCTGGCGCCCGCCGCCTGAATCCGCCAGAGAACCGGGAGAATTTTCCATGCAATACCAGTCGCAAGCGGTGGCCAAGCCCTATTTCATTGCCGCCATCGGCCTCTTCGTCGGCCAGATCCTGTTCGGCCTCATCATGGGGCTGCAGTACGTCATCGGGGACTTCCTGTTCCCGGCCATCCCGTTCAACGTGGCCCGCATGGTCCACACCAACCTGCTCATCGTCTGGCTGTTGTTCGGCTTCATGGGCGGCGCCTACTACCTGATCCCGGAGGAATCGGAAACTGAACTGGCGAGTCCCCGGTTGGCGAAGATCATGTTCTGGATCTTTCTCATTGCCGGCGCGCTCACGGTGATCGGTTACCTCACCGTGCCCTATGCCAGGCTGGCGGAGATGACCGGCAACGACATTCTCGCCACCATGGGCCGGGAGTTCCTGGAGCAACCGCTGATCACCAAGATCGGCATCGTCGTCGTGGTGCTGGCTTTCCTGTTCAACATCTCCCTGACCGTGCTTCGGGGCCGCAAGACCGCCATCAGCATGGTGCTGTTGCTGGGCCTGTGGGGGCTGGCGATCTTTTTCCTGTTCTCCTTCTACAACCCGCACAACCTGGTGCTGGACAAGTTCTACTGGTGGTGGGTGGTGCATCTGTGGGTCGAAGGCGTGTGGGAGCTGATCCTCGGCGCGCTGCTGGCCTTCGTGCTGATCAAGGTGACGGGGGTGGACCGCGAAGTGATCGAGAAGTGGCTCTACGTCATCGTCACCCTGACCCTCATCACCGGCATCCTCGGCACCGGCCACCACTACTACTGGATCGGCGCGCCGGAATACTGGCAGTGGTGGGGTTCCGTGTTCTCCGCCCTGGAGCCCATCCCGTTCTTCGCCATGACGGTGTTCGCCTTCAACATGGTCAATCGCCGCCGCCGCGAGCACCCGAACAAAGCGGCCACGCTGTGGGCGCTGGGCACCGGCGTGATGTCTTTCCTCGGCGCGGGCGTGTGGGGCTTCCTGCATACCCTGGCGCCGGTGAATTTCTACACCCACGGCACCCAGATCACCGCCGCCCACGGCCACCTGGCGTTCTACGGCGCCTACGTCGCCGTGGTGCTGACCATCATCTCCTACGCCATGCCCATCCTGCGCGGCCGCACCGCCAACCCGGAACGCTCCCAGGTGATGGAAATGTGGTCGTTCTGGCTGATGAGCATCTCCATCCTGTTCATCACCCTGTTCCTCACCGCCGCGGGCATCCTGCAAGTCTGGCTGCAGCGCGTTTCCACCACGCCGCTGGCGTTCATGGCGACGCAGGACCAGGTTTCGCTGTTTTACTGGATGCGGGAGGTTGCCGGCCTGGTGTTCCTGATCGGCCTCGTCGTCTATGTGCTGAGCTTTTTCGTCAAAGGCGAGGCGAAACCCGCGAGCGCTTGAGAACGGTTTGAGGGTCTTCGCAGGCTTTCGGGGGGCAGCGGCCCCCCGCTTCCTTTTTGGCGCGCTCCCTCAGCACGCCACGCCGAGGGGCCCCAGATCCGTCACCGGGCCCATGCCTTCGGAACAGTACAGATGGAGCTGATGGTCGATTTGGTTGCAGGCCACCCAATAGTATGTGTTCGACACGATGCCGAACGATATCGCCGACGGCTGCGCGCCGGCGCTCGGGGCCAAGCAGCGCAGGGTGGGAGCCTGGGCCGCCATCCGGGGCACGATCTGCCCGTCCACCACTGCCAAATCCACATCGACGCTCGCGGGCGGTTGGGGGTCCCGTGGGTCGTAGCGGTGGCGGGTGGCGCCGTGGTCGGTGAGTTTCAGGCTCGGGCCATCGTCGAGGTAGGTGTAGACGTGGTAACACCCGTCGCCGCTATCGCCGACCAGGGCGAAGTTGAGGCGGGACACGGCCTTGATGACCAGGGGCGGCGTCTGCTTCAGGCGCACCGGGGCTTTGGCGCCTTTGACGCGAACGGCCATCTTGTCGTCGACAACTTCGAGGGTTACGGAAAATCTGACAGCGTCAGTCACGGGAGCATCTCCTTCTTGAGGTGAGGAAAAAGCGGGCTTCCAGCCGCTCGCGGGTCTCAGAGGGCAAGGTCCAGCGTCAGGAACACGCGCCGGCCCGGTTCGAAATCCCGCTGCGCTGCCTTGGTGGGGTCGATGTCCTGGTAGTAGCGGAAATTGCGGTCGAAAGCGTTGAGCACGGCGATGCCGATGGACCCGGCGCGCCGGGGGAGCATGAGGGCGAAACTCAGGTCGGTGACCCAGAACCGCTCTTTGCCGGTGGATCGGGTTGATGCATTGGCGGCGTCGACGAACGTGCCGTGCTGGCGTACTTGGGTCGCGCTGATCCGTGCCGAATACCGGTTCGGCTCGAAATAGGCCACGCTGAAGGGCGTCTTCAGCGTGCGCAGTTCGGTGAAGGGGTTGAAGCGGGTGTCGTTGCCGCGGTCGAGATCGGCATAGTCGATGCCGGCGCTGGCGGCGATCCGCTCGGTGGGGAGCCAGTAGAGGTAGGCATCCCCTTTACGCTCCGTCCAGTCCGCGTTGTGGCGGAGGATGGCCGCGTCTTCGATCCCCAGCGGCACGCGCAGATTGCGTCCCGACCAGGAGAGCCCGGCGAACCAGCGCTTGCCGAAAGCCTGGTCCACCGCAATGCCGGCGCCCCGTGCGTCGGTGCCGGTGACATCGTCGAAAAACTGGGTGAAGCCGGCGACCTGGGTCGGTTCCAGAGTCTGGCTTCCCGCCAGGGTTCGCTTCAGCGTGCGGAAGGCGGCCAGGCGCAGCGTCGTCTGGGGCGCCGCTTTCCACACCAGACCGAGTTTCGGATTGATCTGGCGGCGCTCGATGGCGCCGATGTCCTGGCGGAAGTCGTCGGCGCTCAGGCCGATGGTCACCTGGGCATCGTCCGTCACCTGGAACCGGGAGTACCCATAGAGATTGGCGTGGTCAATCACCCCGCGAAGTCTGCTCACATTCCGTCGCGTGACTGTCAAAGCTGGTATCGCGACTCGCCTCAGGATGACGAAGGGAGGGAAAGGTACGCTGATG
>JBAWHH010000058.1:0-2319 GCA_049593715.1 Rhodocyclaceae bacterium | reverse complement strand
GAGCAGCCCGGCGACCTACTGCAGATCCTGGACGCCGCATTGCAGTAGTGCGCTGCCGTAGGGCAATTGCCGCGCAAATCTCGTCTGCGGCAACGCCCCGCGCCCCATCGGGCGAACCAATCCGTCAGCCTTCGCTGCGCCGCACCATCTTGAAGCACGACCACTTCACTTTTCCCGAGCGCGGTGCAATTTCACACGGGCCGCAGGTGTATCGCGGGCGCAGAGCCTTGTTTTGTCTGAACACTAAGCTTGGCATACGGATTGCAAGCAACACGAGTTGATAGCCATCCCGGCCGCACCGAAATGGTGACCTGCCGGGTGCTGAAGCCGTTTTGTCCCTTGTCTTAAGGAGTGCAGCATGGAAGGACCACTGGAGCGAACCGTACGGCAGGTTCTCAAGGAAAAGTCTCCGGACTTGTACTGGAGCCTGTCGACGTCGGGGGAACTAGACCAGTTCATCTACGTCAGCGCAGTGGAGGCCAATCGCCAGGTGCAGGGTCTGCGCAGGCTGGAAAACTGGGACTACTTACCCCATTTGGAACTAGTGCAGCGGCTCAATGAGGCGCGGGTGCAAGCTGCGGAAGATATCCTTGGCACCGCGAAGGAGATTTACGCTGGACACCTCCAAGGCACGTATCGGGCGACGGCCCAAGCCATGGCCTAGCTAGCCCGATCCCCGGGGTTTTGAGCCGCGTGCGGTCAAAAGTTCGACCGCACGCGGCTTCTGTCATGTAGCCTGCCGCGACCAGCCGTCGCGGCAGCTTTTCACTTGTCGCCCTGCTTCGGCGAGGTAGCCTTCGCTGATGCGGACGAACCGCCGCTCTTTTCTTCCTCGTTGTAGTTACCGATCACAGTCTTGAGGGGACACATACCAACGACGGGACACTTCTTGCAGCCGGCCATGATGGCCACGGGACACAGAGTCATGGTGACGCTCCTTCTTCGGACAAAAAACCGGGCTCTCTACGCCGCCTCTGCGAGCGGCTCATAAGCAAATTCTAATCGAATCGCTAAGGCTTCAGCGGCTGACCTGCCCGGACCTCACAAACTGCGTGGCGCATTCTTGCCATCGCCTCTGCCAGCAAGGTGCGCGAACACCCGAAGTTCAGTCTGACGAATCCCGGCGCGCCAAAGTCAGCGCCGTTGGAAAGCCCCACGCCGGCAGCCTCGAAAAAGGCGGCCGGATCCGCGACCCCCAGTTCTCGCGCATCGATCCACCCGAGATAGGTCGCCTCGATGGGCGTCGTACTCAACCCGGGCATGGCGTTGATCGAACTCACCGCCAAATCGGCATTGCCGCGCAGGTAGTCGAGCAGTGCGGCGTGCCAACGCCCAGCGTGGCGGAATGCCGCTTCCGCCGCAGCAAATCCCAGCAGATTCACGTGCGGCACGATGCCGCGCATCGCCGCCATGAACTGCCGGCGCAGCCCCGCATCTGAAATCACCGCGAAGGCGCAACCCAGTCCGGGAATGTTGTAGGTCTTGCTCGGCGCCATGAGGGTGATGGTGCGCCGCGCGACGCTTTCGTCCAGAGCGGCAATAGGAAGGTGGGAGCACGTCCGGTCCAGAACCAGCGCGGCGTGGATCTCGTCGGAGCAAATGATCAGGTTCTTTCGCTCCGCGATTCCGGCGATGGTTTCCAGTTCCTCCCGGGTGAACACCCTCCCCACCGGATTGTGGGGATTACACAACATCAACAGCCTGGTGCGCGGGGTGAGCGCCGACTCCACGCGATCGAAGTCCCACTCCCAGCGTTCCCCCCGCCTCTCCAGGGGAACCGACACCACCTCCCGGGAGCTGTTGCGCGGTGCGGACAGGAACGGAGGATAAATCGGCGTAGCCGTGAAGATTGCGTCCCCCGGCTCTCCCACCGCTCGGCAGACGACGTTCAGGCCCGTCACTAGACCCGGTAGCCACACCAGCCAATCGGGCTCGATGCGCCAGCCGTGGTCGCGCTGCAGCGCCTCCACCACCGCTTCGACGCAACCCGGCGGCGTATCGCCATAACCGAACACCCCATGACCCACACGCTCATGCAGTGCCTCAATGACGGCGGGCGGCGCCGCGAAATCCATATCAGCCACCCACATCGGCAGCACGTCGCGGCCGGCGTATTTGCCCCACTTGTTGCTGTCGCTGCCGCGCCGATCCACCGGCGTGTCGAAATCAAACTCCACGGTCGATACCTTTCTTTGCTCCGCGATTGGTTAGCGGATTCCTGTCGGCTTGAGTTTTTCCGGCAGCAGGCAGCCCTTGCGCGCCCGGTGCAGCCGGTATTTGGGCAATTCTTTCCCCGGCACCGCCAGTTCCTTTGCCTTG
>JBAWHH010000057.1:0-1989 GCA_049593715.1 Rhodocyclaceae bacterium | reverse complement strand
ACCGACCCGCTGGCGCTGCTGTTCCCCGGCGGTTCCCTGGCCGATACGGAGAAGCTCTACCGCGATTCGCCTCCGGCGCAGGCCTACAACGGCCTCATCGCCGGCATCGTCGCCGCCCTGGCCCAGGCGGCGCCTTCCGGGCGACCGCTGCGCCTGCTGGAGATCGGCGCCGGCACCGGCAGCACCACCGCCCATGTGTTGCCGCGCCTCGCCGGCCGCGCCATCGAATACACCTTCACCGACGTTTCGCCCCTGTTCCTGAACCGCGCCCGCGAACGCTTCGCCGGCCAGGAAGGCATGCGCTACGAACTGCTGGACATCGGCCATGCACCGGCAGAGCAGGGCTTCCCCGCGGCGCATTACGATCTGATCCTCGGTGCCAATGTCGTGCATGCCACGCCCGACCTGCAGCGCAGCCTGGAAAATCTGCGTGGCCTGCTGGCGCCCGGCGGCCTGCTGGTGCTGTTGGAGGGAACGCTGCCCCAACGCTTCGGCGACGTCACCGTGGGCCTGCTCGAAGGCTGGTGGGCCTATGCCGACACCCAGCGGCGCAACTATGCCCTGATGGCGCGCCCGCAGTGGTTGGACCTGTTGGCACAGTGTGGATTCGACGGCGCCCGTGCCCTGCCGGGCGAGAACGATCATCCCGTCTGGTCGCAGCAGGCGATTTTCGTTGCCCAGGTGCCGCGGGCCGAGGTGCGCATGCCCCAGCGTTGGCTGCTGCGGCCCGATACCGGCGGTGTGGCGGAAGCCCTGGCGGCGGCCCTGCGGGCCCGCGGCGATGGGGCCGAGTGGCTGCCCGCTGCCGGTGTGGCGCCAGAGATTGTGGCGACCGCCCTGGCCGGCGCGCTGCGGGCCGGCTCCCCGGCTGCTGCGCTGGTGGATCTGACGGCCCTGGACACGGTGTTGGCGGAGGATACTGACGGCGCGGCTCTGATGGACGGACAGCGGGATCTGCTGGGTGGTGCGCTGGCGCTGGTCCAGACCTTGGCCGCGCAGGGTGGCCAAGACTTGCCGGCGTTGTGGTGGGTGACCCGGGGTGCCCAAGCGGTCCTGCCAGGGGAGTCCGCCCATCCGGCCCAAGCCTCCCTGTGGGGCATGAGCCACGTGGTTGCCATCGAGCACCCCGAACTGCGCTGCCACCGCGTCGATCTCGACCCCGCCGCGGCTGCCGAACCGTCTGCTGCGAGCCTCCTGGCGGAACTGGACCTCGCGGCGCGGGAAGACCAGCTCGCCTTGCGCGGAGCGCGCCGTTTGGCGCGCCGGCTGGTGTCCAGCGCACCGCGGCGCGAATCTGGCGCCGGCGTGAGCTTGCGCGAAGATCGCAGTTACCTTGTTACCGGCGGTTTGCATGGCCTGGGCCTGCGCGTGGCGCGCTGGCTGGCCGACCGTGGCGCGCGCCATCTGCGGCTCATGGGACGGCGTGCGCCGGATGCACTCGCCGCTGCCGAGATAGACGCCCTGCGGGCCCGCGGCATCGACGTGCAGGTGGTGCAGGGGGATGTCGCGGATGCGGTGGCCGTGCAGCGGGCCGTGGCGGAAGCGGTGCCTGCGCTGGCCGGCGTTGTCCATTCCGCCGGTGCCCTGGACGACGGCGTCCTGGCGTCCCTGAACTGGCAACGATTCGAGAACGTCCTGGCGGCCAAAGTGCGCGGCAGTTGGAATCTGCACCGCCTGGCGGGTGATCTGGATTTCCTGGTGCTGTTCTCCTCCGGCGCCTCGGTCGGCGGCTCCGCCGGACAGGCCAACCACGCCGCGGCCAACGCTTTCGAGGATGCCCTGGCCTGGTACCGCCAGGCCGCAGGTCTGCCTACCCTGAGCATCAATTGGGGGCCCTGGGCAGAAATCGGCGCGGCGGCCGATCGCAAGCTGACCCAGCCGGGCCTGCTGGACCTGATCGCGCCGGCCGACGGCCTGGCCGCGCTGGAGCACCTGCTGCGGCGCGAGCCCGGTTCGCCCTTCCCGTCGGCCCAGGTCGCCGTGCTGGCC